>DASZTR010000152.1:0-27842 GCA_035547955.1 Nitrososphaera sp.
AATCGCGATGGCAATAGGTGTGCCAATAAGTCTAGGCATCGCAGTATTCATCACCGAAATCGCACCCCAAAAGATTGGAACGTCGGTGGGTTTTGTAATCGAGATGCTGGCAGCAATCCCAAGTATTGTCTACGGATTGTGGGCACTTTTCGTGTTTCGATTCTTCATATTAAACTATGTAGAAAACCCACTCTACAGTATATTCGGACAGTCGATATCGTTCTTTGGACCTGGACCGTTTGGCCTTGACATATTTACGGCCGGCATTGTTCTTGCCATAATGATAATTCCTATAGTCTCTGCAATTTCTCGCGAGGTTGTGAGAGCCGTGCCAAACTCGCAGCGCGAAGCCGCGTATAGCCTTGGTGCCACACGCTGGGAGACCATCCGATACTTTATTTTTCCTTATGCCAAGGCGGGGATTCTCGGTGCTTCCATATTGGGATTGGGAAGGGCCGTGGGCGAGACGATGCTCGTCACAATGGTAATTGGAAACACCGTAGGTCTGGCTGCCATTCCTGGCGGCCTGTTCAGTCCCAGCCAAACTCTTTCAAGCCTCATAGCCAACGAGTTCAATGAAGCTACATCGCCGCTACACACTTCGGCGCTCATCGGACTTGGTGCGACGCTATTAGTGCTCACGATGGTCATCAATATTGGAGCGCAGTTGCTCGTGTCGAGGATGGTCAAAGTAGATCAGAGAGCTAAAGAGTAATGAAGGAAAACGGAGGGATAGATATCCAGACAAAAAGGCAAGAATGGAAAAAAATAATCCGTGAAACGGTGGTTAGAACAAATGCACGGAGACAGCTGATCGATAAGTTGTTCACCGCAGTTACTATTGCCTGCATAGCCGCGGCAATGATCCCGCTTGGTAGCATCTTGCTTGAAGTTGTAAAAAACGGCGCGGGAGCGATAGACGCGGATTTCCTTATGCAGCCTCAGGGTTCTATAACGGCTGGTGACGGCGGCATAGCGCCGGCGATACAGGGGACGCTGCTTGTAGTTGCACTGGCGTCGCTCATAGGCATCCCTACGGGCGTGCTTGGAGGCATTTACCTTTCAGAGTATACACAAGGCAGCGGCAACAAGTTTGCTCGTGTCGTGAGATTCTTCAATAATGTTATGACCGGGCTACCGTCCATTGTCATCGGCATTGTGGGATATACTGTGCTCGTGCTCACAATCGGGTCGTTCAACATCACAGCTGGCGCAGTCGCGTTGTCGATGATTATGATTCCCATCATAATCGGCGTGACCGAGGAGACGCTAAAGCTCGTGCCAAATTCGGTCCGAGAGGCTGGTCATTCTCTTGGAATACCAAAGTGGAAGGTGACTATCTTTATTACGTTACTGGCCGCAAAGAGTGGAATCATGACTGGCATCGGCCTTGCAATATCTCGGATAGCCGGAGAGACTGCCCCTCTCATAATGACAATTCTTGGCACAAGCCTTTTCTTTGAAGGTTTTTCCGGGCCCGTCGATGCGCTGCCGCTTAGAATATGGCGCCTTGCATCGCTTCCGTACGAGCACGCACACTCATTTGGTTGGGGAGCCGCGCTCATACTAATTTTGATAGTGCTATCGCTCTCCGTGGTACTTCGATACGTAGTATCGAGGCGCACGAGCGGAAAACACGTGTCTGCTTCCCTCAAACTCTAATAGCTCTATAGTATACTACATGATCTATTTAGGCAATCGATAATTAGTTTGAAAGCCAAAGACACCACACTAATGACGAGCGAGGGAAAGTATTATGATGTGCAAAGCCCAGACTATGAGGTTTCAACAAAAAAACCTTCACCAAAGCAAGGTTACAAGGTTTCTGTCCAGCATCTTAATTCTTGGTTCTTTGACAAGCAAGCACTAAAGACCATCAACCTTGACATCAAAGAAAATACGGTAACCGCGCTAATTGGCCCATCAGGATGTGGCAAGACAACTCTCATTCGCTCACTCAATCGCATGAACGAAATGACCCTTGGCGCCAGAGTAGAAGGAAGCGTCTATCTCGACGATACTGACATTTACGATAAAGGAACCGACCCTGTCATGATTAAGCGCAGGATTGGCATGGTGTTCCAAAAGCCAAACCCGTTTCCCACAATGAGCATCTTTGACAATGTAGTTGCAGGGTTGAAGCTGAATGGCTTTAGGGACAAGAAAATGCTGGGTGAGATAGTGGAGGAGAGTCTGCGGGGTGCCGCGCTCTGGGAAGAGGTGAAAAATGAGCTTGACAAGCCCGGAATCAGCCTTTCTGGAGGTCAGCAGCAGCGTCTCTGCATCGCCCGCGCCCTTGCTATGCAACCCGAGGTAGTCTTGATGGATGAGCCAACGTCCGCGCTTGACCCTATAGCATCATCCAAGATAGAGGAGCTGATACATGAGCTAAAAAAGGAACTGACCCTGATCATTGTCACGCACAACATGCAGCAAGCGGCCCGTGTCTCCGACTACACCGCGTTCATGTACTTGGGAGAGCTTGTTGAGTATGGTCTCACAAAGCAGATATTTGAAAACCCTACCAAAGAACTTACCGAGCGTTATATTTCCGGCAAATTTGGCTAATGGTTTACTACAAAGAGAGATAGCGAAAAAATGCATCATCTCATGCATAGAAAGTGATTTTCACAGAGAATGACTCGTCTGCTTGATTACGGTCTGCACAGCATTAGCAATCTAATGATGGACATGGCTGAACTTTCTGTACGTTCTGTTGACACTGCCATCGATCTGTACGAAAAGGGCTATGGCGATAAATCGCAGATATTCGAGTGGGCTGAACAGCTGCGTTTGTTGCATGACGAGGTGACAGAGCTTGCAGTAGAACTTATCGCCAGATATCAGCCAGTGGCAACTGATCTACGTTTTATCCGCTCCTGCATAGAGGTCTCGTACGGCTTTTCGCGCTTTGGGCGCTACGCTTATGACATTGTCGACGTGATAGGCACGATGGGCACGGTGTCTCACTGTGACAAGGAGGCCGTACTAGAAACGTCAGATACAGTTCGAAAGATGATACATGTAAGCGTGCAGGCATTAAAATCGAGGGATAAGGACGCTGCGCAAAAGCTATATCAGATGGATGATACAGTTGATGCTCTATATAGAAAATACCTGCGCGAGGCTATAACACCAAGCACAAAAAAGGGCTCCAATGACCTCGTGAAGGATCCGCGCTGCTATGTCTCCCATCTCCTTATTCTGCGTTATTTGGAGAGAATAGCAGATCATGCATGTTACATCGGTGATTCTGTGTATTATATTGTAACAGGGGCATCTAGTCCCGGTCAATAATACTTCTATATAGTGTCTATAGAACACGTGGTCACACATAGTGCACCATACTCTATTGTCGCAAGCCGTTTATGTTGAGCCTCCTAATTTTCTGGCAATTGAATACAGCAGCTGCAACTACTACTGCTACTCGTAGCGCAGTGGTAGATCATCACAAAGAGGTCCGCAAGGTGCAGTTTACCGGCAGGTCTACATACGTTCTGTCATTGCCAAAGAAGTGGATAGAGGAGATGTGCCTCCATGCTGGCGACCAAGTGACACTCGTACGTGAAGATAACAACTCGCTTTCCATAGTCCCAATGAACACCGGTCCAGCAGAATCCCTTGCCGAGGCTACCGCGATGATTGTTTCAAGTGAGGGCAGAAACTCCCTAAGACGCAAGGTGATTTCCATTTATCTCGCCGGCTACAACATCATCCATTTGAAATTAAAGGCAGGCAGGATAAGCCCTGCGGTCAGAGATGCTATCCGCGACTTAGTGAGAAACAACCTCGTCGGCACCGAAATGATAGTTGATGCATCGGATATTATCACACTTCAAGTGCTGCTGTCGCTGCCAGAGCTTTCGGTCAATACGGCCATCAGACGCATGTACCTTATTGCGTCTTCAATGCACAAAGACGCCATGATCGCCCTTTCCGAGCTCAACCAAGAGCTTGCAAGAGAGGTGATAAAATCTGACGATGAGGTCGACCGGTTCAGCCTATATGTCTTGAGGATTCTTGTGATGGCCTCCCAGAACGATCGCGTGCTCCATGAGATGGGCTTAAAGAGCCCGTCCGACTGTCTAAGCTACCGCGTAGCTGTAAAGAGCATCGAGCGCGTCGCAGACCACGCCTGCGGGATCGCAGAAATGGTAGCAAAACTAAAAGACAAAATACCAAAAGAGACATTGCAAAAAATAGAAAAGATGAGCTACCTTGCGCTTGCCGTACTTGGCAATTCAGTCGAGGCGTTTTTGGGCAGAGACTACCAGCTTGCCGACAAGACGGTCGACCAAATGGAGAGTATGCATCCGCTTGAGGACGAAGCATTGGCATTTGTAGAAAAGGTTCGCGATCCGGCGAGCCTGAAAATGGTGCTGGAAGATATCCGGCGAACTGCAGAATACGCTAGTGACATTGCAGAAGCCGCACTCAATGAGACTATCGAAGAGGTAATAGAGCGTAGTGCCTCGCGCAAGTAACAGATGAAGTCTATTTTTTCCATCTGAAATAATTTACATTATTACATGATCAGGGAGACGGGACGAGTATTGCAAGTATCGCGACTGTTATATCGCTGGCATAAACCTGCGCATTCTTGCACTTTTACCTTGACAACTTCGTCTCTTATTTCGATCAAGCCTCATCTGAAACACCATAGACAGTAGATTGTTCTGGAATAGCACGTAGATACAAGCTATAACCTTATTCACGAGGATAAGATATAGCCTATCGGCGATTACCGTAAGAAGATTGTTATCGAGGCAAGCAACAACAACACCACTGCTACTTCCTGTACAACCATTTTTGTTGTTGCATGGGTAGAGACTAGCATTACGGCTACTTTTTTCTCGTATATTGGGTCCAGCTGACCTTCTTCTTTTTGTTATTGCCGCCTGCAGGCGTGCTGCTGCTTTCCGGCTTTCTCATTATGAAAATGTACTTGAAGCCTCGCAGGTAAAAGTTGAACCGCAGCGCCCTGTTGTGCCATACGCCCGTGTTTGAAGTTTGTCCGCGCCTTGCAAGGCATATGATGTCGACTGTCTCAAAGTGCTTGCACAGCCGCTCGTACACGCGGAACCCGACGGGCGTGAACTTTTTGTGCACCCACTGGTCGCCTATTACCCACCCTATGGCCTTGCCCGGCTTCATGACGCGACGACATTCTATCATCACCTTTTCAAGCTCGTCGTAAAACTCGTCGGCTTCGGCAGAGATCTTGCCTATGTTGCCGGGCTGGTCGTTGTAGTCAATGTTGTCGCCGTACGGCGAATCGACGAACACCATGTCCACGCTTTCGTCCGGCAAGGGGATGCTGCGCGCATCATTCTGCACTACCTCGGGCCTGACCGGCGAGATATCAAACGCCTTGCATCTCCTGCCCTCTTCGTTGCAGACGTCAAGCGTGGTGCCGCTTCCTGCCATCGGGTCGAGCACAAGATCTCCCGGCTCTGTGTAGCGCTTTATCATGTTGTATATTGCAAACGCCGGGGTCACGCCTGCGTACTTGTTGCTCCCTTTGGGGGTCCTGCCGTAGCTCTGCCTGGGATAGTCCCACAGCGTCGTCGCTTCTAGACGGGGCTTTTCGTCCTTCTCGTCACGCTCATACGATGGAAGCTTGCTGCCCGGGTTTTCAAGGTATTTGGAGAGCGCCTCTGCAGCGGCGGGCGGGAGCGCGTCGCGCCAGCCAAGGCCCATCTGCGAAAGGATTTTCTTGGCGCCTTTGACTGAGAATACCTCCTTCTTGCCATCCTGTATCCCGACCTTCACTTGGTACGGGTACCTGCCCGCCCACGCATCAGGCTCGATGTCTTTTTTGCCGTCCGAGCCTGCGGTAAACGTCCCATACAGTACGTCGGTGTCAAGGTTCAGCAAAAACAGCGGGTCGCCCTTTTTTATGGCGAGCACGCCTTCGCCGTACAGCCTGCCGGTGGCAAACAGCATTCTGTCAAGACATTCTTTTTCCGTCTTGCTGGTGCAGCCGAAAATGCGGCCTTGCCTCCCTGCTGCTGCCGCGGCAGCAGCACCAGTAGTAATAGTAGCGTGCACCATCGCAAAACTGGCAATTGCCACAGGATTTAACAGTATCGCTGCACCTGTTTGTAACCCGCCAGCCAGCAACCTTTTACGCAACGTTTGCGAAACAATACGCGTCATGACCCTGTGCTACATCTGCAACGCTAGGACTGCCACGCTTGACTGCGCCGACTGCAAGAGGCCGGTATGCAAGAACTGCACCCGGGACTTTCCCTTCTCTCCCGGGGTCTGCCTGGAATGCGCCCAGAAGGCCAAAACGGGCCTCGGCGGGATACGGAAAGACACGGGCGAGATCTTTTAATCCCGATCATGCAAAACCGGGTACGATTGAAAAACGCCCCGGAAGGCTGGAAGATCCTGTCGTCAAGGCAGGTGTATGACAACCGCTACCTGTCCGTGTACGAGGAAGAGCTGGATCTCGCCGGCAAGAAGAAAAAGACCTACATTCGCTGCCGGCGCCTTGACTATTCCACCATCGTGCCCTTCTCAGACGACGGGAAGAGCATCCTCACAATCGAGAGCTACCGCCACTTAGTGGACTCATACCAGGTCGAAGTGCCTGCCGGCTATATCGAGAGGGGCGAGACGCCGGTTGCAGCCGCAAGGCGCGAGCTGGAAGAAGAGACGGGCTATGTCGCAAAACAGATGCTACATGTAGGCTCGTACACGCTGGACTACTCCATGTTTGAGCAGATGGGCAATGTCTTTGCCGCTTACGGCCTTGAAAACACCGGGAGGCAGAATCTAGGCAGCATGGAAAAGATATCGCAGGTGCGCTTCGTGCCCCTGCAGCAGGTGAAAAAGATGCTCCTTGAGGGCAGGATACTGAACGCGGCTTCCATGGTGGCGCTGTACCGGGCCATCCACTACCACGAAGAAGAGGAAGAAAAAGGAACGAAAACAGGGTCCGGGAGATAACTTAAATCATATTTCAACGGAGATAATGCTGTCTAGGGGTAAGAAAATATGTCCTCATCATCATCGCCACCATCATCATCGGTAAACGACAGCCCAAACCACTTCATGGTCCTTGATGCGATCTCTAGAGGGATGAAATCGGTAAGCAAGATAGCCCGGGTCACAAAGCTGGATAAGGCTCTCGTGGAAATGATAGTAAACGACCTTGCAACCCAGCGCCTCGTAATAAAGAGCGAGAAAAAGGGCTTTTTTGGAGGCAAGAAGGAGGAGCTGACGGTAACAGAGACGGGCATGCGCTTGCTCATGGCCAAAAAGCAGGAACTGGAGCGCAAGTTCCGGGAGTTCCAGCAGTGGTACTCTAACGGCCAGACCCAGCAGCTGCAGGATTCCATGCAGAACGACAGGATGTGGCTGCCGTTTATGATGTTCTCCGGCATAATGAACGCCATGTTCTTTATGTCCATGATGTCTTTTATGGGAGCGGCTCTTAGCCCTGCCGAAACGGCTTTTGCTGGCGACCAAGGAGTTGACACTGGCGCAGATGGCGGAGGTGCTGATGCCGGGATTGACGGCGGCGCAGATGGCAGTGGCGGCATGGACAGTGGCGGTGGAGGAGATTTCGGCGATGGCGGCGACTTTGGCGGTGGGGACTTTAGCTTCTAATAATCCTGCCGCTGCGTGTCTCTAACTAACTCCTTCTTGTCCTGCCGTTGTTTCCACCGCCGACGCAGCAGCAGCTGCTGCTGCTCGCACCCGCTTTCTCCTTTTTGTCATCTGCATGCCTGCAAGAGCCGCAACAAACACCGCGGCTGACACCAGCACTATCGTGCCTGCCGGCGCAAGGTTGAGCGCATATGAAACCGAAATGCCGGTCAGCACCGAAAACACCGACACTCCGACTGAAATTAGCGCGGTTTTCTTGAACCCTTTGCCGAACAGGAGCGCTGTGATGTTTGGTATCACGATCAGAGCTGACACGAGCAGGATGCCGACTACGCGCATCGACACCACCGCCGCGACGCTTGCAAGCACGACGAACAGGTAGTTCAGTTTTGAAATCGGCAGGCCGCTGACCCTTGCCTGCTCTTCGTCAAACGTGATGTACATGAACTTCTTGTGCAGAGTGACTACTATTGCAAGGATGATGCCTGCAAGGGCGAGGATGGCAAGCGTGTCGCTGACACTGACTAGCAGGATGCTCCCGAACAAAAAGCTGAACAGGTCGAGCGTAAAGCCTCCTGACGCGCTGACTAGCAGGATGCCAAGCGCAAGGCCGGATGACAAGAGTATTGCAACCGTTGCATCGGCAGGTATCTTGGTCGACTGCCTCAGTCTGGTGATGCCCAGCGCGCCTGCGATGGAAAGCGCAAGGCCTGTCCACAGCGGGTATATCCCGGCCACAAGCCCGATTGCGATCCCGCCAAACGCGACGTGCGACAGCGCGTCACCAAAGAGCGAGTTGCGCCTGAGCACAAGGAAAAGCCCGATGACAGATGTCGTTATGGCTACTGCGACGCCGGCAATGAGCGCGCGTTGCATAAAGCCAAATTCGAGGATTTCAAGCACCATGTGTCATTCCATTCTCCCTTCTTCTTTTTTTAGCGATTTTTATTATTACTACTACTATTACTGTAGTGATGATGATGCTGCTGTTGCTGGTCGTGCATGTGCATGTGCGCCTGCATACTCGACTCTGAATATGCCTTGAGCAGCTCCGGGTTTTCAAAGAATTCATGCGTCTCGCCGTGGAAGAACATGCTCCTGTTGACGCAGGCCACGCGCGTCGCAAGCTTGTTCACTGCGTCGAGGTCGTGCGATGACCAGATTATCGTTATCTTTTGCTCCAAATTCAGCTTTTTCAAAAGCGCGTAAAAGCGGTTCTGCGCTTCCAAGTCGATTCCTGTAGCCGGCTCGTCCAGTATCAAAAGCTCCGGCTCGTTTACTATTGCCTTTGCGATGAGCACGCGCTGCTGCTGGCCGCCAGAAAGCTCTCCGATGCGTCTCTTTCTGAGGGCGAGCAGCCCGACAGTGTCAAGTGCCGACGCTATGCGCTCCTCGTCGCTTTTTCCCTTTATTGGTTTTACGATGCCAAGGGACACTATCTCTTCTAGGGTGGCCGGAAAGTTCGGGTCGATGTTCTTCCTCTGTGGTACATAGCCTATCCTCTGAAATAACCTGCTCCTGTTACTCCTGGCTATGTCCTCGCCAAATATCCTGATGGTCCCCCTGTAGCCGCCAAGCAGGCCAAGCATACATGAAAAGAGTGTCGTCTTGCCGGCGCCGTTTGGGCCTATGATGCCAAGCAGGTCGCCCTTTTCTACCTCAAACGTGATGTTGTCAAGCACGAGCGTGCCTTCGTACGAAAACGAGACCCCTTGAAGCTCTACTACGCCGCGCATTCGAGCCCCTCCTTCAGGTTTGCCACGTTTTCGTCCATCTTTTCCATGTAGCCGATGCCTGCCGCACGCTCTGTACTGTTCACGCCCTCGATGGGACTCAGCACCAGCACCTTTGCACCCGGAATCTCGCTTGCTATTACGTCGGGCAGGCGCCTGTCTATGAGATCCTCAGAATAAATCACCTTGAGGCCAAGCGACCTTGCAAGGGTGACTGCTTCCTGTATCTTTTGCGGCAATACCTCTCCGTCTGGCGACACTCCCTGTATGCTGTGCTGTACCAGCCCGTATCTTTGTGCGAACCATTTGAACGCGTCGTGGAACGAGATAAAGTCTGACTTTTTGCAGGACGCAAGCTCGTGCCTTATTGAAGAGTCGAGTGCGTCGAGCTTGGATGAAAATCTCTCGGCGTTGTCGTTATAGTACGCCGCGTCCTCCGGGTCGGCCTTTACAAGCGCCGCCCGTATGGCGTCAACCTGATGCTTGGCAAACACAGGATCGAGCCATACGTGAGGGTTTACTCCGACGTGGAGGCCTTGTCCTCCTACGCCTTCTCCTTCTCCTTCTTGTCCTGAACCAAGGAGGTCCAGCCCCTCAGTTGTGTTGACGAGCATCTTTGCGCCAATTCCAGGGGCCCAGGACTCAAAGCCGGCGCCATTTATTATCAATACGTCTGCATCTCTTGCCTTCATTACGTCGCCAAGCGTCGGCTCCCAGTCGTGGGGCTCGATGCCCGGAGGTACAAGGCTCGACACCTCTGCTTTGTCCCCGGCAACGTGAGTGGCAAAGTCGTACAGCGGATAGAAGGAAGTCACCACCTTTAGTGGCTGCCTCTCCCTGGCAACAGCCGCGCCTGACGCCGTCGTTTGCTGCTGTTGCGGCTGCGTTCCTGCCGTGTACAGCGTCGCAACCATTGCAAGCGGTATGACTATTGCGATGGCCGCAAGAGCGGCCCTGCCCTGCTTCATTTTATTTTATTTCGCATTTTCTCTACGGTTATTAACGATATATACTTTTGTTAATAATTGATATGGAAGTCTTTATAAAGTTGTTAATAACAATTGTATCTGATGCCCATAGTAAGCGTATCGCTCAACAACGCCATGCTGGCCGAGATGGATGTCCTGCAAAAGGCCCTGGGCTTTTCGGGCAGGTCCGAGATAGTGAGGGCCGGCATCCGCCAGCTTGCGGCAGAGGAAAAGGACAGGCAGGATCTGATGGGCTTTATCCATGCGCTTTTGATGGTGGTGCATAACGAAGAGTCGGAAAAGCAAGTGACGGACATGAAGCACGACTATGACGACCTGATACAGACGCACCTGCACAGCAAGATCCACGGCGACAGGTGTCTGGAAGTGTTTTTGTTAAAGGGCGAGGCAGAAGGAGTCAAGCGTATGACCAAAGAGTTCCAGTCCAACAAAAATATGGACCATGTAAAACTCATTTCGATGTAAAAAAAACTTGACACAAAACATGCCCTTGTTATTTTTTGCAAGCCCCATTGGCCTTGGACACGCAACGCGCGACATTGCAATCGCTGACAAGCTGCAGAGACGAAGCAGCAGCAACAACAACAACTACACCAGTAATGATGGTGACATCCTCTTTGTATCCGGCATCGGCGCGTCGCGGCTTATCGAGAAAAAGGGCTATCGTGTGATTGACGCCTACAGGCCCGAAAAGTTTGCCGTGCAGGACGGTCAACTCCGGCATTCCTTCCGATGGCTCATGAGTTATTACTCGTACTACAAGAAATGCAAAGAGGCCGCAAAAGGCGCACTAGCAGAGCACGGCAACAATAGCAGTGGTTGTAGCCCAGTAGTTGTGAGCGACGAGGATTTCGCGTCTATAGCGGTTGCAGAGGAGTCAGGGAAAAAGCGAGTCCTGATAACCGACATCACCGAGACGCATTTCACAAAGGGCGCCGCATCGCTCGTTGAAAAAAAGATGAACGGCGCCATGAAGGACATGATGAAAAAATGCGACCGCGTGATAATCCCGGACGACGGTGACGATGACGGCAACGTTTCGTACGTCGGACCCATCGTGCGCGAGGTAACGGCAGACCGCGACACGCTGCGCAGGCGCTTTGGCTTTTCAAGGAAAACCATAGTGGTGAGCGTCGGCGGCACGGACGCGGGCCGCTACCTGATTGAAAAATCAATTCGCGCGTACCGCAGCCTGCGGGACAGGCTGGACGCTGACTTGGTCATTGTGCCCGGACCGTCGCTGCAGGTAGCAGAATCGCCGGACTACCGCAACCTGGGCTTTGTCGACAACCTGCACGAGCTCATCTATGCCGCTGACCTTGTGGTCTCGCTGGCCGGCCGGTCGACTATGGACGAGTCGATAGTGTACGGCACGCCGGGGATCTTTATCCCGATAAAGGGCCATTTTGAGCAGGAACAAGGCGCAGCCCGG
Source organism: Nitrososphaera sp. (assembly GCA_035547955.1). Classification (GTDB taxonomy): domain Archaea; phylum Thermoproteota; class Nitrososphaeria; order Nitrososphaerales; family Nitrososphaeraceae; genus Nitrososphaera. Next base: position 11,775 of record DASZTR010000152.1, read on the forward strand.
CTCGGCTACAAACACGAAGACGTTCTCCGGCTAGAATCGTTGATCGAAGAAAAGCTCGGCCGCCGTAGCCGCGGCAGCGGGAACGACAATACCATAGGTACTGGCGGCGCAGAAAAGGCTGCAAAAATCATCTCCAGTCTTCTCTAATAAAGCCAAGCATGAACGAACGCAAAGGTGGTATCTAGGCAAAGTTTGACATTGATAGCGTGTCAAAAGAAAAAGGCCATAGAAGTTAATGCGTCTACAGCAATCTTCTTTTACACTACCAATCAAACGACGTAGTATCAGAAAAATCGCTCCCTTGCCCGGTGCGTTTTATCACAGTTAGAAGAGGCGACACGTGCGCACATTATATTGAATCACCACGACATGAAAATCATTCACATATTTAACATAAATTCTATCAATGAACAAATTAGACCCACAAAATCTCATAAATAACTTCTGAAGTCCGTCTGCTCAAGCTTTAAGATAATTGGTTGGTAGCGCGTGAGTGATGTCAAGTCTAACGAACCTAATAGGAAACAAAAAGTTGGTTCTGGCCCTGCTGGCCTTGAGCCTAGCGGCAGCAACATCAACATTTGCGGTACCCCGTGCGGCATTTGCCAGCTCAGACTATGGCGATGACCACCACGGCTGCGACAACTGGTGCGACTATCATCACCATGACTATAACAACTGTGACGACAACTGTGATGATAGCTGCGACAGCTGCGACAACGGCTGCGACTGGAACAATTGTGACAGCTGCGACTGGCAAGACAACGGCCACGACCATGGCCACTACTATGGCGACGACTGCAACTGCGATGACAACAACGGCGACGACTACTAAAACTGCAGCAAAAACACACTAGTCTAAACTAGAAACAAACCCGCAAGGTTGATAGCCTTTTATGAAAAAGGCTGTCTCCTTTTTCTTTTTTGTCTTTCCTCTTTCCCTGACCAACCTGTGTGTGTGTATATTTGCGCGCATATCCATCTGCTGGATAATTGTTGTTATTATTATTACCGATAAGTTGCATGTGTGCGTGTGTGTTAAACGAAAAATCTATTTCAGGACGTTGAGCAGCAAAAACATCATCATCATCCTTATTATTATTATTTTTTGTTCAGTGTTTAGGTGAAATGCACCTGCTGCCTCTCTTCTGCAGATGCAGGCATCTCATACTCTGCATTGGGAAGGCAATCATCACAGTACCTCTGCATTATCACTATGTCCTGCAGCTGAAATAGCGCTCCTGTGGTAGCCCATCCGCCACATTTCTGGCAACTAGGCATGGTCCTGCCTGCTCTTGATTTCAAACGCCTAGTCTGAAAAGGTTGTTGCGATGACATTTCTTTTTCTCAAAACACAAAACAATCGTGCTGATTAATATGGCTTGATCTAAAATACTCTATAGTCCAAATCTATATGCCCTTACGTAATGTCGCAAGTTGTGTCAGTCGTTGAAGAAAAACTGGAGCGAGTGAGTGATTATCCATAACCAACCAAAGGCTTGTACAAAATGTGCCATGGTATTTGGAGCGTTTAAAGAATCTGCAATATCCCAATTTCGGTAGCGGTTATTATTATAATTATTATTTTTGTGGTAGCAATAGCAGAGCTACTCACTACATGACGTCTTCTGGCTTTTCCTCGTGGCCGCATACCCTGCAGCGGTAGATCTTGAACCCAATGTGGACCATGTTGCCTCCGCACCTTATACAAAGGTCTTCTCCTCCTTCTCCTTCTTTCTGCCTCATTTCTTACTGCACCCGCACTACCTGTATATTATATTATATTATTTTATCCGACACTATTTGCGCCTTGAAAATCACCTCTTTTGGGTCTATTCAAATTAATATTCATTTTCAGGGTCGCTGCCGCTGTATCTCTAAAGAAGGCGGCTGTAAAAAGATAAAAGAAGAGGCACTAAAAAAAGCGTCCGACACTTCTTTTGACAAACCCGCTGTCTGGGTGTTGCTTTACCGCCTTGAAGAAGAATAGTACCGCATCAGCTTTGAGCCGCCGTGCGCGCCGGTAAAAGAAGAAAGAGGTAGAGGCCGTACTGCTTCACATAGCAGGCCCTGCTCTCAATCTCCTAGTGTATGAGCAGGTTGCGCTCTTTTTTTTGCGCCGGTGTCCTAACATCCTACACATTGTACACTCCCATCTTTAATATAGGGAGGCGAACGTTTTAGCCTCTGCAATTGACCACCGCGATAACGGTTGCCAAGTTTGGCGGCAGCGCCCTCGGAACCGACGGTGTGCTCATACCCAGGATCATGGACCGGCTGAAGCAGATGATAACGACGAGCCATTCCAAGGTCGTGGCGGTCTTTTCTGCTCCCTTGATAGAATATGACGGCAAGGTCAGCTCGATGACCGACGTCGCCATAAAAGTGGGCAGGAACTATGCCTCCTCAAACCCCGTAGAGATCGAGGTGCTCAAGGAGGTGTACGAGCGCATTGCGGCGCGCTACCTTGACGAGGAGCGCAAAAAGGCATTCCTTGACCAGCTCGACAAGTTCTACCGGCAAGTCATAATTTCATTAAAGGGCGCTGCGGAAAACAGGCGCTTTGTGGACGTAATACGGTCCCGCACGCTTGCGTACAGCGGCGAGGTGACGATGTCGTACCTGATGGGCTACGTGATGCAGGCGCACGGCATAAAGGCGGCACACGTGCCGATAGAGCACTGGCCCGTCATCACCGACGACAACTTTGAAGCGGCCAACTTTATGGCAGACGAATCAAGGCAGAGCGCAGGATACCTGGTGGAGCTGATAGAGAAGAATGACGTGGTGTCAATGGGCGGCTTTATCGGTAAGACAGCCGACGGGCTGGAGACAACTTACGAGCGCGGGGGCTCTGACAGGACGGCGGCGGACATCGCGATAATCTTAAGCGACATGTACGATACGAAAATATCGTTTGAAAAGGACAGCGCGGTGCTCAGCGCAGACCCCAAGATAGTGAAGGACGGCCTAGACTTTGTGCCGTACCTGTCTTACAACGAGGCAAGGATTGCGGGCATGTTCGGCATGAAGATCCTCGACCCGATTGCGATAAAGGAGATAGACGACAACGGCCTTGACATACCGCTCGTCGTGACGAACATGACGCGGCCGGACAGCGTGACTGTCATAAAGCGCACGCCGCCGTCCGACGACGAGTCAAACCCGATAAAGATAGTGACCGGCAAGAAAAACTGCGCTATCGTGAGGATGGAGACCATAGCTGCATCGCACCTCGTCGCGTCGCTTGAAAGCGACAGGCAGTACCACGAGTTTGTCAAGCTGTCGCCTTACGTCAAGGACGACACCGAGATGACGCGGCTCCTGTTTCTCGACGCCGACTATGTGCGCAGGCACGAGCGGCATTTCCGGGCTTACTATCCGAAGGCCGAGATCGTGTACGGCAGGGCCGTCGTCACGCTTATAGGCGACGAGATGTGGCGCGTGCCCAAGATAGCCTCGACGGCGTCAAGCAACGTCAGCGAGCGCGACATCAACATACTCAACCTTGACGCGCAGGAAGAGACGTCAAGGATACTGATAGTGGTGGAGGACAAGGCAAACAGCGTGGCAGAAGCAGTAAAGGCTATACATTACACCAGGGTCAGCATGCATGGCGCCAGCAGTAGTAGTAGTAACGGAGCGTCGAAAGCACAATAATGACGATCACTGAAAAAAAAGAAAAAGAAGAGGGCAAGATCTGGTTCAACGGCGAGCTTGTAGACCATGACGACGCCAGGGTGCACGTGCTTACACACGGCCTCCACTACGGCACCGGCGTCTTTGAAGGCATACGCTGCTACAAGACCGTGGATGGCAAAAGCGCGATATTCCGCCTGCAGGACCACATGCAGCGCCTCATAGACAGCGGGAAAATATACTTTATGGACCTGGGCTTTTCAAGGCAGCAGCTGGAGCAGGCGGCTATTGACACAGTTAAAGCAAACGGCATGGCCGAGTGCTACATTAGGCCAATCGCGTTCTACGGCTATGGCAAGATGGGTGTGAACCCGATGCCAAACAAGGTGTCGGTGGCAATCGCGGTCTGGAAGTGGGACGAATACATGAAGGGGGGAGGCAGCTCTGGTAATAGTAGTAGTAGTGGTGGTGGCGGTGTTGACGGCGAGGAAAAGGGCGCCCGGCTCATGGTGTCCTCGTGGGCGCGACTTGACCCCAAGACCATGCCGATGCACGCCAAGGCAACTGCAAACTATGCCAACTCGGCGCTCGCCCGCGTCGAGGCAATCAAGGCAGGCTTTGACGAGGCGGTAATGCTCAACTCCTCCGGGATGGTGGTGGAGGCAAGCGCCGAGAACATTTTTATAGTAAAGAAAGACGGCTCGCTTGCGACGCCCCCGACATCGTCAGGGGCGCTCGCCGGCATAACCCGTGAAAGCGTGATCGCAATAGCAAAGGAAAACGGCATTTCTTGCGAAGAGCGCAACATTTCCCGCGACGAGCTGTACGTCGCGGACGAGGTGTTCTTGACCGGCACTGCCGCAGAGATAAAGCCGGTGGGTGAGATAGACAACCGCGTGATAGGCAGGGACTCTGGAAGGCCCGGCAAGGTGACTAGGCAGCTGAAAACGCTGTTTGACGCCGTGGTTCACGGCAAGGACGATGGCGGCAAGTTCAGCAAAAAGTGGCTTGTGCCAATCAACAACTGAGAAAGATCCTTTATCACAACAAAGTGTATGGCAAGGTGCACCGGCAGCGCGCCAGCGACATAGGCGCCGGCCTTTTTTGCAGTCAGCGACTTGGCGAAATACATGGCAACAAGCCCCGACGAGAAAATCGCCGCGTGTATCGCGCCGTTGAGCAGTATTGGCTGGTAGTAAAACGCCAAGTATGTCGCGCTTGCCGCCCCTGCGGCAATGCCTGCCAAGACCTGTTTTATCATATGTGTAGTGATCATCATCAACAATTCTCTTTTTCTACTCTGCCGCCCAGTTTGGAAATGTCCTTCAGTATCTGTGCTGAGACGCGCGCAAGCATGCTCGCCACCTGCCTTTCGTCCGTGCCCTTGCACACAAGGTGCACCCTTATCCTCGGGATCGTCTTTTTGTAGTAACCCAGGGGGTGCGTCTTTAGGTACACCTCGTCGCGGGGAGTTGCATTCACAATTTTTACGAGTGCCGGCGCTATCATGCCCTCCGAGACGCCCGTGACAAAATAGTCCGCCTCCCTTGAGGCAAAGCTGTCGCCAACACCTTTCTTCACGAGAGGCAGTATGTGTTTCTTAAAGACGGCCTTCATTTCCACGGGCACGCCCGGGACGCAAAACACCCTTGTACTTTCGTTTGTTATTATAGAGACAGAGGGCGCGCTCCCCACCGGGTTTTCAATCGCCACCGACCCTTCAGGTATCGTCGCCATCTTTAGCCTGACCTTGTTTATCCTGTAGCGCAGGTGGCGCCTCCTGTAGCTGTTTTTCAGCATCTCCACCGCGCTCCTGTCAAGGGCAACCTTCCTCCCGAGCGCCAGCGCCACACCTTCAAGGGTCATGTCGTCATAGGTCGCGCCAAGGCCGCCCGTAGTTACCAGTATGTCCGGCCTGCGTCCAAGCGACTCTTTTACAGCGGCTGAAATGGCGCCCAGCTCATCTCTAACTACTGTGACCCTGCTGACCGTGCCGCCGGCCTTTGTCACCTGCGCGGCTATCCAGTGCGCGTTCGTGTTGAGCGTGATGCCTGATAAAAGCTCGTTTCCGATGCACAGGATTTCTAATATTGTCGTCGTCATAGTCATGCTTGGAATATCCTGCTCAGCATGATAAGTTCCGGCCCGCTGGTCAGGCTTCCTACTACCACTGCCTTCGTGTTTGCGACAATCCCTGAAGATAAGAACGGAACGCCCCCGTTTACCGTGAGCGGCTCGGCCGGCACCTGCAGCGCCTCCGATATCATTTTTACTTCCTCCTCAGTTGCCTTCGGGTGCACTCCTGCGCCGGCGTTTGTGGCCACTATCATCGAACCGGCCTGCACAAAGCCGCCGACCTCCATCCTGGTGGCCGGCACACCAAGCACGTCCCGCACCTGCCCGTCCACCTCGCTTTCAAGCAGCGGCGAGACGACCGCGCCATTGTCGTTTGTCGCGATGAGGTTTCCGACCGCGGTGAACTTGCTTTTCACCCGCTCGACCTTTAGGTGCGTATGCTCTCGCAGAAATTCTACCTCTCCCTCCTCCGCAATGGGGGGCAGCAGTATGCCGTTGTTGTTCATCACCGTCATGGGGCCAAGCAAGCGCGTGCCCGCGACTGAAGCGTGTACCTCTTCCACCTGCAGGTATTCCGAGAGCTTTTCGGTCTTGGTCTCGGCAAAGCCGTGGGGTATGAGCATCACCTTGTCGTTGGCCCTGATGAATATCCCTATGTTGGGGCTCTTGTAGACGGTGTAGCGGTAGATCGCCAATTTTACTTTGTAACATACTTGCGGTGGGCGCAGGGGATATGAACCTATTGTGCGGGTATATTGTTGTAGTGCTCTCATTTGCAGCTAAAAAGAAGTCTTATCTACTGCGCGGTGCATATACATAGATAAGGAAAAAAATTGCTAGACCTAGTTGCAATGATAGTGGCAACAACTCAATCAGGTGCCCCGTCATCAGCACCATCCGCGTCTTATGGCATGTCGCCGGTGGCAATGGCCTCCATCATAGTCGGATCGGCCATATTCGTCGCCCTGCTGGTGCTCGTTGCGCACGCCAGCTACAGGAGAAAGAAAGAGTACGACTGGCACGTAGCTGAGTGGCGCAGGGCCGAGTCGGATGCCCAAGCGCAGAGGAAGAAGCAACTGCAGAAGAAAATGGAACAGGACGATAAAAGAGAGATGCTGCACTAAAAAAGCCGGATGTGCCCTCCCACCTCCCCTCGTCACCCCTCCTCCGTACGGTGAGCACTTTGTCAGAGCATGCTGTACCTCCTGCTTCCATGCTGCCGCTGTTGTTGTTATTGTTATTGTGCGATTAATTATTTGGGAAAATCGCATCCTACAAGCGTCTAATGCACCAAAAACGTTGCATAACTTGTTGCATAGTCGCACCGTTCAAAACAAACCCTGAGAATATACAATTGCTAAACTTTTACTTTGGCAATCATCAAGTATCACTATCAATTTTTCCGACTTTATTATTTGTTATATGGTATATCTATCCCCCTACCAGGTCACTGCTTCTGTCAATTTTAGGTGCCACTACAAATGAAGAGGTAGATTGGTAGTGGCTCAGATATTTGTACGGAGAAAGAGTCGCTTACGGGTCAAAGGATTAAAGGTCAAGGACAGAGAGAAGATTAAGGAAGCTGTCGCTTTCAGCATCCAGAACGGCAATTACACTACAAGGGAAATAGGCGTTGACATTGGCAAGGACCACAGCACTGTCTCACGTTACCTGTCAGAGATGGAAAGGGAAGGCAAATGGGGCATCAAACGTGATGCTAATGGTAATATCGTTATCTCATTGCAAAAACAACTTGCACAGGAATATAGGCAGCTAGAAAGCGAACCGTTCAACCAGCTGCCAGTCATACGAAAGTGGATAACATTTCTTAAATCAGGCGGAATTCCGCCTGGCAGGATTCGCTATCTGGTTAATGTGGTTCATGGAATGTCTGACCAGCTAAAGGTGATGCCTCAAACTATCACAAGCTTTGGAGTGTCTATAGTTTCTGCAAAACGCAAGGAGATAGCGATTGAATACTGGCAGAACTTTCTAGCATGGTTCAACACTGCGTATCCGCAGATGCAAAAGACGAACACTATCAACGCCTACCGCCGCTTCCTAGCAGCCCACAACATCAATTTTGCTCATGGTGAAGGCCGGCGCTATGGGCTGTCAACTACGCCGGCGAGGCTTGGAGAGTACAAGGACATCATGCTCACGCCGGACCAGATAGGCAAGATAAACAGAGCGCTTGAGAATGAGGGTGACTGGGAAGCTTGGAGCTTCATGAACATCGACCTTCATACCGGAGCTAGGGCGTTTGCTATGGCATCTATGAGTTGGGATAGGATTGCATTCTTACCACTGTTCCGAATCGAGCAGTTTGAACCGAAAATTAAACGTGGCGATTGGTACTTGACAAAAGAGGGTAAGTGGTGGGTCAAGTACTCTACAGAAGAGTGCAAGGCTGTCGTCGAGACTGCGCGAGAAAGGCTACCAAAAGAAAGGAAATTCTTGTTCTTTGACGATGTAAAGAGCGACAAGGCAAATGCATTACAGGCTTCTTACTTCATGTCAAGGATGGCTACCACATTCAAGAAGATATTTTCGGAACTTGACAAGCGTAGCTGGCTCAATGAAAAGACTAGGACCTATGCTCTGGGAGATGGAATGTATTTTACCGGTCACCCACTGCATCTTTTCAGACACACTATGGCGCAGTACTATCTGGCAGCAACGAACTGGTCTCTTGCCTACGTGGCAAGCTTGGGTGGATGGGAAAATACTGAGGTGCTGAACAAGTGCTATGGAGGTATTCCAGAACACATCAAGGCGCAGATAGCAAAATCAGTCCATGTGAAGTTTGATACGCTAGACCTAGCAGCCCCGATGGCTACAAGACTATTGTGAGCGAAGAACGCGGGCATGAAGAATGCTGAGAATAGATTGAGGAGTTACTTTTTGAACTTGCTGACAAGCGTCTTCAGGTATCCGGTAAATTCTCCTACAAACCTGTAGAATTCGCTTTCATCGAGCTCATCCACTAACAGGTCTTTTTCAGTCCCCCACTCGAAAATATTGCCTTGTTCCAACAGTTTTATCTTTGCATTCAGGTTAGCCCTGTACTTAGCGTATAGCCTGAGTGCATGGTTCACCTTTTTGGTAATACACTCTTCCACACCTTCCGGTCTGATCCCAATCTTTTTGGAAATGAAAAATATGTCGAGGAAGTCCCTTGCTTTCACACCTTCCCTTGTGAGCAGCGCCCTTACCTTCTCGCTAAGGATCTCACCTACATCATACATGGCAAAAGGGATGGCGTTAGAGTATTCCCGGTACTCTTCTGGAAACACGGCAGCCAGCTCTTCTTGGTTGCCCGTGAAGATGCTCTTAAGCTCTCCTTTCTTCGGCCTTGTGCATATCTCTTCCACGAAATTAATCTGTACCTTGAAGAAGGTCTTCTTCCGCAAGACCTCGGAGTAATACCATACCTTGAACGTGCAGGTTTTGTTGCTGCCGCCCAGCTCCACGTAGTTCTTGTTGCCCTTTGCGCACCTGAAGTCAAGTCCCCTCTTTGACGCAATTCCTTCGAAGGTCCTTCCTACTCCGTCGATGATGCTGGACAGGTCAGAGCGAATTTTACCTGCCGTCTTGCCTTCAAACCGTGACTGGTCTTTCCATGTAAAGTCCATGTCTTCAGAGAACCTGAAGTACCCAAGGTAGTGCTTTATCAGGCAGGTGCCGCCCTTGAAGAGCATGTTCTTTGCAAAGAACTTGTCATTTGAGAGGTCTGTCAGGACTTGGTGGAGAAGGATGTCTTTTTCCACCATATCCCTCTTCCTGATCCCTAACGTTGAAGACAGCCTGTCTACAAAGCCTAGGCTCATCCGATCACCATGCCTGCAATCGTTGCTACTGTCTTGGGGTACTTCTTTGCATATTTACGAAGCTTGTCTTTAGATAGACCCGCAGACCATGATGACACGTCTGCAACGATCTTGTCCACCGGGACGCCCTTCTGTCTGGCAAGGTAGATGAAGTCAAGGACTGTCTTCTCCGGATCTGAATACCTGAGTGCCCTTTCTTCCTTTATGCCAAAGCTTACCAGTGGAGGGGAGAGCTTCACGAACCTGAACTTGTACCCTGCGATATCAAAAGGGTTTGCCCTGAATATCGAGTTGCTAACTACCTCCTCTATGGCAAAGTGCTCGTGGGTCATGTTATTGAGCTTCAATGCAGAGTGCAGGCCAAAGTACCAGTCCTTAACGCCCTTCAGTTCTAGACCTTTCGCTACGAGCTCCAAGTGGTTGTACTTGCTCCTTCCAAGTTTGAGCTCTTCAAGTGACCTGACGTAGAATATCCCTCTGAAGATCCTAAATAGATACTTTTTTCTTGAGACTAGGTAACGTATAACCAGAGTGTAGTCCATCTTCATGGACCTGCAGTACTCCTTCAGCTCCTTAGACGTCACAAACTCCTTGTTTTCCATCCACAACTTCTCTACCAGCAGACTCATCCTCATCTTGTATCACAACCTCACACAAAGTGGGATATTCTGATATATACCAGAATATCACATTATGTGTGACTTTGTAATATATATGGTTTTAGGAGGTTTAAAGGTTCTGTTGAGACCGGATCGTTGTGCGATTGCCAAAAGTCTTATGTTTTGTTGAACGTGACAACAAGGAATGCATATGTTTTCTCCTTGACACTTCGGGTTATACCTAGGTATGGTTATACCTGCTATTTAGCTATATTGTGTCCTAGGGGCCATACGAATAATACAAGCGTGGTGGGCGGAGCTGTTTAATATTGCTTCCAAACATCCTGTCACATGGCTGAAGACTTTAACGTGTCCATTGCCAAACGTGAAGAAGAATACGCAGACATACTAAGGGATCGTATCATGGAAAGGATATGCTCAGAAATACGCTATAATAATAAAAGATCATTTCACAGGGTTGATCTAATCACGGCTGCCTTCTTTGATCAGGCTGAATCCGACAAGTATCGCTATTCTACGCAGGACACAGAGTACACCCACTTGCTAGAGTTAGTATATCGTCCGCTTGTCGAATGTGGGCTGATTGTTGACAATGAGAATAACAACTTTACAGTTACAGACGCCTTTCCCACGTTGTGTAAAAGAGAATTACAAAGCAAGTCATACATTGACTGGCGTGCAATTAGGTGGCAAAGAGGGCGTCCTGAAAAGTAGCGGGTTATCTTGTGTAAATGCAACATTGTCCTCATTTAGTCGGTAGAGAACATTACGGCGGCGGTTGCTATTATGGCGACTGTAAGTATAACTGGCATGGTGAAGCCGTGAAGGATAGTTCCTCAAAAAATGGGACAGGCAAGCAGGCTGACGAGCTTGTCGACCCACCGGAGTGGACATCTTGGGTGCTTTACGGCGCAATCGCAATGGTCGTGTCTATGGGTGTCCTTTCAGCCGTCGTTACGGGTTCACCTGACATTCAAAAGATCACTTGGTTGTACTGGTTCTTCATAATTCTCACTATAGCCGTGAACCTGTTGGCTATAGGATTGCTGGAAGCAGGTAATGCAAGTAAGATCAAACATCTCAAAACAAAAATAATAGATCATGAAAAACGAATAAAGGATTTAGAGTCAGGATCAAAACCAAATGGAAAAGAAGAAGGAAAGGAAGAATGATCAAGCACCGTTGATAATCAGATATTCAATACTGCATAGACAAGACAGATATTGCGCCTGTCTCTGATCTTTAGGAAGCCAAGATATATGCCGTACCAGCCAGCCAGAACCTACAGACAAATAGCAACTCGACTTGTCCCTGTTCAAGCCCACATTAAAATGATCTATGACAACTTAGGTTATCCAAAAGAAAGTGATCCTGAGCGATTTTTTGATGTACGTCCAGACACTCTTTCAACTTTATTGTCTGAAACAGCTATAAATGTCATGGTTCTCAACATTCTGGCAAGTGTAAGTGAAGGGACGATTCCGCCTGATTTATTCAGATCCATAATTGGACATCAAGATCGCAATGTTTCTGTGAAGTACATTACTGATCAGCTGTCACATTATCATAGGCTGACGTGGGTGACCATGATCCAATTTCGCATTGAAAACATGCTCGTCAATATCTTGGCTGTATTGGATAAGACACAAGTAAATAGATCATATCACAATAATGTCCAAGCCCTACTTGACTTGTTAAAATTGCCAGAAAAAGAAAGAAACTTGAACAAGCTGATGGTTCTGCAACACATTAGGAATAGCCTGCATAGTAACGGCGTCCACAATAATAAGAGCATGAGTATCACCATAGACAATATACCTTTCGTCTTTGAGAAAGGGAAGCCCGTGGGGTGCGCAGGGTGGGATCACATCATTATTGCATTTGAAGCAGCGCTGATCGTCCTAGAAAAGATCCTAAGTGCACCTGAAATGAAGACGATCTCTGAACCGATCAGTCCTGAGTATATTGAACAGTCTTAAGACTTTTCTTGTTCCTTTTCCTTATCCAGTTTATTGATTTCATCGAGAAATGCTCTCGCCACATCTTCTTTTGTTGGTTTTACCTCTTTCTCACAGATTGATAGGCTTCTTATTTTGGGCAAATATGGTTCAATATTCTTCCAGATGTAATTAGCGATCACCCCACCTGCCGTGCCAGTGGTAAGACTTAAGATTATAGTAAAGTAGATCGGTTCTGCTACCTCTTGTGCATGGTAACTGGCTTCATAGTCATATCTTAAAGTCACCCCGTCCGCCACTTGTTTTGAGTCCCCAATTGTAAAGGTCGTTGTTCCTTTGCTGTCAGGTGCATTTTGAATAAGTGCATGTTTGAGGGCATGGTTTGCACCTACGGTCATTATGTTAAGTGGAATACTGATCAGCGTCTTTGGGTTGTTGTACCTGATCGAAACATCTGCATTGAATGTATGAAGGCACAGCCTGCGATAGTCTAAATCTCCTTTTTTACCCTGTTCGCCTCGACAAATACCTGAAATCTCTACATGATCCTTTCTTTGCCTGATTGTAGATCGAAGCATGAATCCAATCTCAAAACCGCCAAGATGGCATTTTGGATCACTACAGGGAACGTGGTCATAGAGATTTTCCCGATTGAACGATCTCTTACTAACAAAGCCGCCTAAATGATCAAACTCTTCAACGTTCACGGAAAGATCGTCTATCTCCGGAAAACCTATAGCAAAGTGCGCTTCTGTTGCCATTCTACCGCAGTAAAATAGTAGGCTATAAGCACGATAATAGGTTTCTGTTGCTGAGTGGAACGACGGTCTGTGCGCTTGAGCAAAAAGCGTTCATCGTGAACAAGATGCTGCTTATGCCTACCTAGTTTAGCTTCAGGAGCTATGCGGGAAGATAAAATAATCATCAAAGGAAACTCTATCTATAGAAAACAAGGCTTCAGAAAGGAAGAACATCTGGAAAAGTTAGCGATACAAAACATTGATGCTTTGTTTGGAAAAGTTATCTCTTATGTTGACTCAAAAAAAAGGATAGAAAGTCTCGCCGGAGTAACAAAAGTTCCTGACGACATGTTTTTGATTGGAGACACAATCCAAAACGCAACATTATGGGTGGTAGAATATGAGTTGGCAGACCATCCTCTTGAACATCATATATTGCCACAAATCACCGGTTTCGTAACCGCTTTGAAAAATGAACGTACCAGAAGGCAACTAAGAGATCGAATTTATGATATAGTGAAAGGCGACGCATCAGTACTTAAGAAACTACGTGCCATCTTGGATGATCCCGATCCAGATATACGATACTTCTTGGAAAGTGTGATCGAAAATAAACTTGGCATAGTGATAGTCAAAGACGAAAGAACCGACGAGCTGGATGAAATAGTAGCAAGGATAGAAATGGTAACCGACATCCTTGTGAAAGTGTTAGAATTTGAACGATGCGGGAGTGATAAAGACAATGAATTGGTTCTCTGCGATAGTCTAACAGAAACTACGGCCGTCGCTGTTCTGCCTAGAACCAAAAAGATTGGAAGTCGTAATTCTATATCAAAAAGTGGAACACGTGTTGATGGAATGACGGGCGCTGTTAAAGCAGTCATCAAGAGCTATCATGGAAAAGTCTTTGATGTCAAAGATGTCTTTGATAAAATTATGCGAAGGAAGTTAGTCAATATGCCTGCTAGTTCAGACATGGATGAGGTGTACCATAACTATCGAGCCGTCATTTATCACCTGAAGGTGGATGGCAAGATACGCAAACTTGATCCAACTGGGCACTCAGGAGAGTATCAGCAAGTCAAACAGCTCTAATAATTTACAAATCCTGATTTCGTGCATTGTTGCATATAGAATTACACCCGGTCTGACTGCATCTAGTTTTGCAATGGAATCGAAAGATAATTATTTTCTCAACAGCTTGAACGCGTGGTTGCCATTGTTTGTGCGAAAATAGTGAACTATCCACAGCATCGCCAGCGGCTCTAGCAGCCGTGCCCCTTCTATGCCTCCGATGTCATCCGTCTCCCAGCCGAGCGAAAACGCGATGCTGCGAACTAGGTTTTTTGCGCCCTCATCGTTCCCGCACACAAACATAGTTGGCCTGCCGCCGGCAAAATCGGGGTGCAGCATGAGCGGGTTTCCGACGATGTTGAACGCTTTTACCACCTTGGCATCGGGAAGCAGGCGCTGGATTGTCTCACCTGCCGAGTCTGTATGGCCAATCGCAAGCTTGGGCGGCATCGAGGAAAAGTCAAGCGGGTTTGTAACGTCGATTACGACCTTACCTGCAAAATTGGCCGGGCCAGCCATCTCTATTGCGCTCTGCGTGCCTGTCCATAGCGTCGCTATCGCAATGACCTCGCCGAACTCGGCGGCCTCTGCAAAGCTTCCGGCAGACGCCCCTGCTTCTCCTTCTCCTCTGCTCCTGCCTTCATGTTTCTCGACCCATGCCGCCAGCTTTTGCGGGTCGCGCGTGCCTATCTTTACAGAGTGCCCTAGCTCGATAAAACCGTCGCCGAGCCTCTGCCCTACCTCGCCTGAGCCTAAGATGCCGACTTTCAAGATGCAGGGTCTATATAGACAAGATGTGCATTTAAGCAAAACATCCCTTCGTGTCTCCCACTCCCACTCCCTCTTCCTCTCTCCCTCTCTTTGTCTAGGAGAGGCCCTCGTCCCTCTTTAAGAGCATCCTCATTACGTACTCGTTTATCTTCTCTTTCATGGCCGGGTCGCCCTCGACCCTCTCTTTCAGTTTAGGGTCGGTATATTCTATCGAGACGTACTCTACCCTGTTTTCCTGCGCGTAGTAGCGGTACCTCACTATAGCCCTGGCCTTTTTGTTGCCCTCGACTTGGAACTCTAGCGCAACTTGGCCGTACACAAATGACGCTGGCATACCTTGTAAGTTGAGATGTGCATAAACAACAGTTAAAATAAACTGTTCACTTACCAAGGGAGAGAGCATATAGGATATGGAGGAGCAAGCAGACGAAAGCCTGCCGGAGCTTTTGGAGCTGAACTACTTTTCGTTCTCGTTGATGAAGAACAACCGCGAGTTCTCGCTCCATATCGAGTCATCGGACTTTGGCCTCTCAATCGACTTTGCCATGAAGTATGGCGAGTTCTACGATATAGTCAACCTGATGCAGGCGGTGCTCTACGACGACGGGTACAAGGGCGGACCCAAGGATCTCGACTATCTGGAATTCGAGAAGGACAACGAGAACGGCGAGTACTGCCTTGTCATTGGCAAGTACGTTTCAAGCTTTTCGCTGTACTTCAAGGATGACATGGAGGCCAAAAAGTTCCTTTCAGAGTTTCAGCGCATCGCCGGCGCATTTGACAAGTAAAAGACCAATAGCTCTCTGTATTGCATCCTGTGAAGAGGAGAGACCTAAAAGCTCGCTAGGTCAAAGGCAAAATATTATTTCGATTACAGCCTTTCGTTTTAGAGTTCCGTCAAGCCTCCGACGACTGTTGCTGCTGACACTCGAGAGTATATGCTGATTGAGGGCAGAGCCTATATGTTTTGACAGCATCCTCTCACTCTTTCTTTCTCCCTCTCACTCTTTTTTTCTGCTTTTGCTTGCCGACGCAGGCATTGTGTACTACGCGTGTGTATTTTTGTGTGTGTATATGTGTATGTGTGTCTGCATGTATGTGTGTATATGCGTGTGCATACCTTATTTTTGACGTGCGCTTTGGATCCGACCCTTTGGAATTCTTTTGGAAACGCCTCATTGTAACTTTCTATGCCTTCCTTGACGTTGGCCATGGCCTCATCTCGCGTTTTGCCTTGGCTGACTGCGCCCGTTAGCTCTATGCACTGGACACTGGACACTGTACCACCCATATCCTCGTACTCTATCTTGACAGTAAAGTTGTAGTGCGTCACAACAAAATACTTCTTCCGGACCTAGTG
>DASZTR010000153.1:0-3046 GCA_035547955.1 Nitrososphaera sp.
CCGTGGAACTGACTGTAGAGTTTGAAAAGGCAACCAAGGAAGAGGTCGATAGCGAAGCATGGAAGCTGCCTGCAGGCAAGGCGCTCCCGATACCGGGCCCCGACTGATTATCCTGCACTGGACGCGCCCAGGGTCATATACTCTACATAGTCGGGGAAAAGCCTCACAGTAGCGCCCGACAGGCAGGCAAATAGATAGCACAATTATATATATTCCGTGATCACTCTTTAGATCATATCAAAGCCAATGGCGGCGGAAATGACTCTTGGCGAGCACGTCGAAGAGCTTCGGAGAAGAGTGATCCACGTTGCAATAGCCATTATCGCAATAACTATCTTTACCATGAGTTTTGGGCTGAGGCCCTTTGACTATGCAGGCATCCATCTAGCCTACCCGTTTCCTGACCCGATTGACAACGTCTCTGTAAGCATCATGCACTACATGCAAAAGACGCTTTTGCCAGAGGGTGTGAGGCTCATCCAGACCGCCCCGGGTCAGGCGTTCTTTGCGCAACTAAACGTGGCCGTCTTGCTCGGGGTGCTCGGCTCCCTCCCGGTCATAACTAGGGAGATATCGGCCTTTGTAGCGCCAGCCATAAGCAGCAAGACGCGGCTCAGCATTGCCAAGATCATGCTCCCCGTGATGACGCTTTTTACGATCGGCATACTGTTCTCGTACCTTGTAGTCATCCCCTTCACCCTGAACTTTTTGTACCGCTACGGCGAGGCAATAGGCGTAGAGACCTTCCTGAACGTCCAAGAGTTTATCGGATTTGTAATGCAATTTTTCGTCGGCTTTGGGCTTGCATTCCAGCTGCCGGTCATCATGTACGCCATTTCGCTTGCAGGTGTCATATCTCCGAGATTCTGGAGGAACAATTTCCGCTATGCCGTCATCGCCTTTGTGATTTTCGGGGCCGCCATAACGCCCGACGGGAGCGGCATCACCATGTGGTTCGTCGCTTTGCCCATGATAGCCCTCTACCTCATAGGTATGGCCGTCGTAGAAAACAGGGCCAAAAAGGAAAGGGCAGAAGAGAAGGGGCCACGTGACGGCATTATCGCTTAAAAAAGTGCAAGGCAGATAAGGCTATAAACCGGGCGGATCAAGTCCTTCTAGGCATATGGCGTACGAAAATGTAATTCTGATTGTCATTGCGGCAGGGATAATACTTTTCGGCGCAAAAAAACTGCCAGATTTGGCAAAATCTCTGGGGAGGGCGCAGTCAGACTATGAGAGGGCCAGAAAAGAGGCTGCCCAAGAGATCAGGCAGATGAAAAGTCAGGACGGCTCTGTAGGGAGAGAGAAACTAGAAGAGATAGCAGATACCCTTGGTATCGACTATACGAACAAAAATGACGACGAATTAAGAGCAGCTATCGATATGCAGCTGAACAAGGACAAAGAAAAGGCAAAAGCCTGATGCACTTGAACCTTTTTATTACAATCTCCTCGCTTTGTAGCCGATAATGATCGGACCGCAGCAGATCGCACCGATAATAGACCGCTACGACCCAAGGGATGTCTCCATCGGCACCATAGGGAGTCATTCAGCCCTCGAGGTGATGGACGGCGCCAAGGACGAGGGGATGAAGACGATCTGCATCTGCCAAAAGGGCAGAGACCTGCCGTACCGCAGGTTCAAGCGCCTCGCCGACGAGATAATAATCCTGGACAAGTTTTCAGACATCCTCAACAGGGAAAACCAGGAAAAGCTCCGAGAAAGGAACTGCATAATGGTTGCACATCGCGCGTTTACCGCCTACCTCGGCTATGACAACATCGAGAACAACTTTAAGGTGCCCTTGTTCGGCAACAGATCGCTCCTGCGGGCAGAAGAGCGCGGCGTGCCAAGGAACCAGTATTACCTCATCGAAAAGGCGGGCCTGCGCCACCCAAAGATATACCGCAAGCCCTCCGACATCGCCGGCCCAGCTATGGTCAAGGTGCAGGAGGCAAAGCGCAAGCTGGAGAGGGCGTTTTTCATCGTCAGCTCGTACGAAGACTACAAGCGAAAGGCCAAGCAAAGAATTGAGCGTGGAATAGTGAGCAAGCAGGATCTGGAAAACGCGGTGATAGAGGAGTATGTGCTTGGCACCTACTTCAACCTCAACTTTTTCCACTCGCCTCTCACCGGCGAGACCGAGTTCCTAGGCATCGAGCGCAGGCTACAGACCAACCTCCACGACTTTGTGTCAATCCCTGCAAGACAACAGATGGAGATAACTACTGACAATGGCGCGTTTCAGACTCAGAACATCGAAGTCGGCCACACGCCGGCAAGCATACGCGAGTCACTCCTTGAAAAGGTATTTGAGATGGGAGACAAATTCTCAGTCGCTGCAAGGAAGGAATATCCGCCTGGGATTATTGGGCCGATCTCGCTCCAGAGTATAGTCACCACCGACCTGGATTTCGTAGTCTATGACGTGTCCCTCAGGGTGCCGGGGAACCCCATAATGGCGACGACTAGTCCTTACACGAAATACTATTACGGCCACACAATGGGCGTCGGCCGCAGGATTGCTATGGAAATAAAGGACGCAGGAGAGCAGCGCAAGCTGCGCGACATCGTCACCTAGCTGATGCTAAAAAAACACACATACATACATATTGGTACAGAAGCTAGTGCTCAAGCGCCTCCTCAAATAGGCTTTTTCGCACCTTTATCGGCGTGTCATAGTAAGAGGCGAGCGCGATTGAATCAGAGGCGCGGTAGTTGCGAAGCACTATCTCGCCCTTCCTCCCCTGGAAGTACAGGTTCGCACGCAGGACGGTTCCACTCTGGTAGACGCGCACCTCCGTCAGCATCAGGTCGGCCATCGCTGCTATCTCTTCTACCAGGTTGTAAATGGTAGGTATGGCGCCCTTGTCCCCTTCCTGAAAGCGGGAGATGTGCCTTGCCACCTCGCCGGAAAACGCCCGCATTGGAAACTCTCGGCCGTCTTCGGACTTTAGTATCACGACCCCTTCAAGCCCGACTTGGTCCACGAACCCGACGTAACTTATCCTTGCGCTGATGTACTCGTCCTCATGACCGTGCACC
>DASZTR010000154.1:0-29550 GCA_035547955.1 Nitrososphaera sp.
CCCTAGAAGCTCAAGGGACTTTGTGACAGGTGAATAGAAGTACTGCAAATACACCGGCACTCCCCTTATGAACTCCTGGATGTATAGATCCTGCTCGCCCCTTATCATGCCCTGCTGCACCAACCTCTTTGCGCCCTCTTCAAAACTCTCGCGGTTCCACGCTAAGTAATAGCCCTTGCCGCCGGCGGCACCGTGCAGTTTTACAATGCACAGACCGTCAATCTTGTCTTTTGATTCTACAGGCCTTGGGGTGCGCAGACCTGCCTCTTCCATCAGCCTCTGCTTCATCTCCCTGTAGGCCTCCCAGCGCAATATCCACTTGTTGCCAAAGATCGGGGTTTCAATCTTCTCTATCTCGTCGCTTGACATCTGCGCTATGAGCGTGCCGTGAGGGATGATTATCGCGTTCTTTTTCTTCAGCGCGGCCCTGCACCTTTCACTGGCAACCTCTGAAAACCTGTCTACTATTATCATATCGTCAATGAAGCCAAACCTCTCGTAAAGGCCGACGCGCTTTCTCTCGCACACCAAGAGCGTGCGAAAGCCCTCGTCCTTTGCTCCTTTTAACACCTGCAGCGCGCAGTGTGAGCCAAGGGTCGCGATAGTGATGCTTGCGGATCTGACCGTGGTTGCCAAGACGTGTTTTTTGTCAATGATAGGAGGTTAAAATCCTTGTTGCCATAAATAAAAAAAGAAGGAAAAAAGTTAGGAGGTGAGTCGCCTACTCTCTACCACAAAGAGGATAGCCGCTGCAAGGCCGATGAACGCAAACTGCATTATCTCTGTCACTGCGCCAACTGTGTTTACTGGCCCTCCTCTGCCAGTGATCGGGTTTCCGGGCATCCTTGTGATAAAGTATATCGCTATCAGAACCGCCGTACCTGCGATTCCTACGGCGTACCATGGCTTGCCCCACCGCCTTATCATCGGCACTACCCAAAAGAGTTGGGCTATCCCTGACACGATAAAGAATGTACCGGTGTTTGCGCTAAAGCGGAACGATCCCGGCCCCATGTACAGGTGCAATATCCCCGCGATTGCAGTCGTGGCCGCAGCAGCACAGTACAGCCACTTTGCGTTTGCCGACACCATGGTGTTGTTATTTCTAGTAGGCAAAGTCTAGACGGTGCTCTAAACCACTTGCAACTATAAATCCGCTGGCTACGCTGTTTAACCCGTCCGGGTTTGCGGCAATTATGACGTATTGGCCTGAAGGCAGGTCCATAAAGTACCGCCGTTGACTGACACAAACGCGTTTGTGTGGTAGTAGCCTGTCCCTTGCTCCGTGCAATCAGACTTGCGCCAATCGCCGGCAGCCCTCCGGGGCCTCCGACATCGCCGTGCACCTTTTTAACTTTCTATTCATAACCTTCTGCAAAATTATCCCTTCACTATTATCTATAATCATAAAGTGTTCGTTATCAATTTCTTCACGACCGGTATCAACCTCAATATTGTGATTAATTAGCCTACTTGCGATATTCTTATGAGGTCTATTCACATAAACCAGAATATCGCCACCTCTCTCGGCTGCTTCCTCGACCGCTTTTCTTCTTGACAGTAATCGTAAGCACTAATTTCCCCGGTAACTAACTTGATACTTTTCTTCGCTTTTTGTATATATGGCAAAACGGCCTTTCTGAATTCTGAATCGAATTGGGAAGAGTTTATCGCTTTTCATTGAATAATCTTTGATCACTTGTATCCAAAGGGTGTATGCAAAGAGAATATGTTTGTGAAGTATTGATGGATACAGGAGTTATAATCTATTATTGGCTCATTCGAAGCTCCTAATCTAGCAAACAATCCCTGTTGTGAACGAAACGCTCTTGGACATGGAATTAGCAGGCGCCAATGTCGCAACGGAGTTGATTGCTTTTGCAGGAGGTACTTGTAACGTTGCGACAAGCGTTGCGGTATGTGTAGTGTACGACTCGCAGCCAGCAAACAGCGTCTTGTAGACTGTATCGCCAGAGCCTAGGAACTTGCCATCGAGGTACCACTTCAGGCTTGTGAACACTGGCCTACAAGGGTTGTAATAAGATCCACTAAACTTGATTGTCACAAATCCGTCATTTCCCGGAGCGCGTTCATTCTCAAAGTAGTTTGCGCCGTTTGTGGGACTTGATATGTTCAGGGTAGCAGTACATGCCCGTGGAGGAAGCTTGGGAATAATTCCACCGATTGGAGGTTGTGCAGCATTTGCCTGCATAATGCTTGTACTTCCAATGCCTGCAAATGAAATGGTCAATACTATAGCGGCCAAGACAATCGCATCTTTCCCTGCAGCCAAGCGACAAGTCTTCTGGCCGTTGCTCTTGACACTATCATCATCATTCCTGCCTTCTAACACAAATTGCATAATATTTAGGAACCATTTAAGTTTGGTTCATATTAATTACTGTAAAATTATAGATTATTTGCTATGATGATGATGTTACAATCAAATTTCCTGCGTCAGGAGTCCAGACATTAAGGGCTTTGACATTAGCCCTATATTTTTTCAAGACTGTTCCATCAGGAACGTTTGGTAGTGATGCTTCTCGATACATCTAGAGCGATGAGCCGATTATCAAACATTGTAATGATGATTCAATCCGCGGACAAAAAGGATTTGCTTAATCTCTGCTCCTATGTCTTTCATGTGTGAATACTTGTCGCTTTTTCAGGTCACTTTTCCCCGTCACGGAGTCTGGAATTCCATTAGCTGATCCTCTTTCTTTATATAGATATGATGCCAGCCGCAAAATCCCCTGCGATTCCAACGTAAATCGGAGCCAAGACAATGTTTGGGTTAGGAGATGTCGTAGAAATTACCATTGCTTGATGATTACAAGCCTCTGGTGCACCTGAGCATCGCCTGCCCAAAATTGCCTGCTCTGAGCACTTGTCAGGTTTGATTCTCAATTGTTTGCATTCTGCAAGTTGCTCTATTTATTGCCCTTGTTACTTAATGCAACTGCATATGGTGGAAGAAAAAGCGTTGGCGCATACTGCCGAACACGCGTTCATCGGCGCGCTCCAAAAAATCCTCGGCCAGACGCTGCAAGTGCGAAAAGTCGAGCACGCTAAAAAAGATGGCAGTAATACGGCGTTTATCGCAATCCCGCAGCTTGATGTTGATACCGTGGTCAGGGCGGAGGCTATGGTAAACGCGCTCATTGAGGAAGGACGTGATATTAATGTGCGCACCTATTCCTCTCTCGAAGATGCAAAGGACGCCAACCCGACGCTCCGGGCAAACCAGGAGCGTATCTCTGGCCAGGTGCGGGTTGTGGAGATATCGGGCCACGACGTTACAGCGTGCGTAATGGAGCACGCCAGCAACCTACGCGAGTGTGGGTTCTTTCTCGTCACGAGGCTGTCAAAGAGCGGCAATGAATATGAAGTCGACTTTACGGTGGGCAGGCATGCAAAAGAGACGGCAGTCTCGCTTTCTGCAAAAATGATGAAGGTCTGCGGCGAGATCGGCGCAAACCTGAACACTGTGGAAAACACAGTAAGGAAGGTCAGGCTGGAAGGCGAGTCTGCGTCTAGAAAGCTAAAGGCGTTGAGCATGGAAAAGCTGAGGTCAATAGTGCCGACTGTAAGCGGCAGCATCAAGATTTACAGCGGAGTGTTTTCCGGCCTTGCCGACGAAGTCCTGCTAGAGTTCGCAGGAGAGAAAATAGCCGGACCGGACACTGCAGTAGTAGCGATTGCCAGAGTAGAAAAAGAAGACGATAACGCGTATTTCATCCTCGCAAGGAGCAAGAATACCGCAACTGGGGATAATAGCATAACTTTTGACTGCAACATGGTTTTTCGGGAAGCGGCAGGCGCCGACGGCCGCGGAGGCGGCAAGCCCCACTTTGTAACTGGCGTTGTAAAAAAGGAGAAGGCTGGCGAAGTGATCGCCAGGATACTATCCGAAAGAGTCCTGCAATAACAACAACTGCAGTAATCCTAGGCTGATCATAGGCGGCTGCTACTATTGCGCCTATACCTCGTGACTGCCACGACACCCGCGATGGCGCCGACGGACAGCAGCATGGGTATTGGGAATTCAGGCACAACCTGGAGGCCGTACGCTGTCTGCAGGTTTGGGTTGATGGTGTCGTCGACTATCTTCGTTACATCGTCGACCGGCGCCTTGTCTGTAATGGACTTTTGCAAGTCTGTCAGACCCTTGTCAATCTCGCCAAGGGCGGCCGTTGTCGTTGTAGTAGTGTTGTTGTTTCCTTGCTGCGACATCGTCTTTAACTTTCCAAACATGTCGATAGCGGATGCCGCAAGTCCCTGTGATGTCTGGTACGCAGCCATGTTGAGTATGGTGATAGGCCCTGTAGTCGTTGTTTGCGCAGCGGAATTGGCTGCTGAAGTGCTGTTGTTACTATCGCCGCTCATTGCGCTCTCGTCTTCGTCTGACGCGCCTGCGGCAATGCCATAGTCCTCCAGGGTTTCGTCAAGCACTGCTCTCACCGCAAGGGCGTTGACGGTCACGTTCTGCAACTGCGCGCTGTCAATCCTCACGGAAACGACCTCTCCTAGTGTGTCCTGCAGGGCGCTCGCCGTCTGGTTGACCGTCTCAGTGTCGGGGCTCGTCTTGTTGACCTCTGCAAAGAGGTTATTCAGACCCGTGGTGACGTCGTTAGCGACGCGCTGGTTCCTCTCTGCGACTTCTTTGGTGTCGTTTGCATTCCAAAATTCGCTTATTTTATCGACGTGCCACTTTACCAAGGTAGAATTTGACGCGTCCTTGTCTATCAGGTTTATCTCGACCTTCAAGCCTGCGATCTTTTCAAGAAACGACGCGCTCTCGTCTCCTCCAAACGTGTGCGCAAACGCGGGCTTTGCCGAAGAAGAGATTATGGTGCCAAAAGACAGCAGTCCTAGTACAAGAATTGCTGAAACCCTGTTCATATAATAAAATAAAAAGACCATTATACGATATATGCTTTGTAGTACAAACCTCTAACAAATACTTCTGTTCTTTTTATTGTGATGATGGAGATTATTTCAGCTAATGGGAAAACTTTGCAAGCCTCTATTGCCTCCTGCCTGGCCTTTTTTCGGTTAAATTAATAACCTCTACAGTATAAACACGCCTATTTAATTTGGAAGGACAAGAGGGAGATCTGCTGAGAGAGGAGGACCTGGGCCAATGGAGGCGTACGCACTACTCTAAGCAGGTAGGCCCGGCTATGGCAGACCGCGAGGTAGTGATAATGGGCTGGGTGTCAAGCGTGCGCGACCACGGTAACATATCATTCATCATAATCAAGGACGCACACGGCGAGGTCCAAGTGACTGCCAAGAAAAGCGAGGTAGGAGAGCAGCTATTCGCCCTTGCCAAGGAAGTCAAGGAACACACATCATTAGGGGTCCGGGGCAAGGTGAGGCCGCAAGAAAAGGCGCCAAACGGAGCGGAGGTCGTTCCGTCAGAGATAAAGGCGTTTTCGATGGCGAAAAAGGCGGCGCCTTTTCTGACTACTGGCAAGTCGTCGCCTGTCGGCATCGATACGCGCCTTGACCTGCGCGCGGTTGACCTGCGGAGGCAGCAGCTCGGGTCGATATTCCGCATCCGGCAGACGGTGGTAAACGCCATACGCGAATACCTGTCCCAGCAGGACTTCATTGAAGTGAGCACGCCAAAAATGATAGCAACGGCGACAGAAGGCGGCGCTGCCCTTTTCCCGATCTTTTATTATGATCGCGAGGCCTTCCTTGCACAGAGCCCCCAGCTCTACAAAGAGCAGTTGACGATGGCCTTTGAGAGTGTATATGAAATAGGCCCTATCTTCAGGGCAGAACCCTCGCGCACGAATCGCCACCTGTCCGAGGCTACTTCCGTCGACGTCGAGCGCGCCTTTGCCGACTATGGCGACGTCATGGCGCTGCTTGAGCGCATCATAGTCCACATCGTCGACTCGGTCAAGGACCGCAACAAGGCCGACCTGGAGTTTTTAGGTATTGCAATGCCCGCGTTGGAACTGCCGTTCCCGAAATACTCGTACTCTGACCTTGTCGACAATTTGCAGGAGGCCGGCGAACGCATCCAGTGGGGCGACGATGTTTCGCCGCAGGCACTAAAGAACCTGCTGCAGGACGAGCGCCTAAATGGTTTTTACTTTATCGTCGACTGGCCGACTTCGACAAAGCCCTTTTACGTCAAGCCAAGGGCCGACGACCCTCAGGTATGCGAGTCGTTTGATCTCATGTACGGCCCGTTAGAGATGTCGTCCGGGAGCACGAGGATCAACCGCAAGGATCAGCTGGTCGAAAGGATGCAAAAACAAGGATTGAAACCTGATGCCTTTGACTACCACCTGCGTGTATTTGACTTTGGAGTCCCTCCTCACGCCGGTTTTGGCATGGGACTTGAGAGGCTGCTCATGGCACTTGCAAAGATAGAGAACATACGCGACGCGACGTTCTACCCACGCGATATAGACAGGCTGGCGCCATAGAGGCATGACTGGAAAAGAAGAAGCAACTGCAAAAACAAAGAAGGTGACAAAGGAGGAAGTAAAGCACCTTGGATGGCTCTCCCGAATAGAGCTGTCCGATGAAGAGCTTGACAAATACGCGTCGCAGATTGAACAGATAATTGCATATCTTGACACGTTGGACACCGTGCCGCTTGAAAAGATCGAGGTCATCAAGCCAAAGATAAAATTCTCCAACCTACGCGACGACGCCGAGCATGTGGTTAGCTCTGCCGACACACTTGGCACAAAATACCGCAAGGACGGCTTTGTAAAGGGTCCGAGGATGGTCTGAGGAGAAGAGAGATATATGCTCTTCCGGCTAGGCACGTCGCAGGTAGCAAACGGCGTAAAAAACCGCGAGTTTTCCGCCGAAGAGTACATACACCAGGTGCTTGAGCGCATAGAGGTGGTCGAGCCAAAGGTGAACGCACTCGTCACAGTAAACGACAAGGGCGCAATAGAACAGGCACGCGCCCTTGACAGGAGGATCCGCGTCGGGGAGTCCGTAGGCCCGCTCGCCGGCGTGGCCGTGAGCATCAAAGACAACATCAGCACCAAGGGGATAAAGACGACATGCGCCTCAAAGATGCTGGACGGCTACGTGCCACCATTCGATGCTACCGTTGTCAAGCGGCTGCTGGATGCCGGCGCGATTGTCATCGGCAAGGCAAACCTTGATGAGTTTGCTATGGGCTCTACGACAGAGTTCAGCATGAACGGACCTACTAGGAACCCCTGGGACATTGGCCACGTACCTGGAGGCTCGTCAGGCGGCAGCGCTGCTAGCGTCGCGGCGATGGAGTGCGCCATCTCGCTCGGCTCCGACACGGGGGGCTCGGTCAGGTGCCCTGCAAGCTTTTGCTCTGTCGTCGGCCTAAAGCCGACGTACGGCCTTGTCAGCAGGTATGGCCTCATATCGTACGCAAACAGCCTTGAGCAAGTTGGCCCCGTCGGGAGGAGCGTGGCAGACGTGGCGGCCACGCTCAACGCCATAGCGGGCCAGGACGAAAACGACCACACCACCGCGCCAGGCAAGCCCTCGTACCTGGTCAGCAAGATACCACTGCGCGTGGGCCTTGTAAAGGAGTTTATCGAAGGCGTTGACCCTGAGGTATCAAAAATAGTCTACGGTGCCTACGACACGCTGGCAAAAGAGGATGGCTGCAGGTGCGCCGAGGCGTCGATGCCGTCTGTGCGGTACGCGCTTTCCTCGTACTACACGATAGCGATGGCCGAGGCATCAAGCAACCTTGCCCGGTATGATAACGTGCGGTATGGATTTGACATGAGTCCTGACGGCTACGAATGGAACTCGTATTTCGCAAAGAGCCGGAGCAATTTTGGCGAGGAGGTGAAGCGCAGGATAATCACAGGCTCGTACGTGCTCTCCTCGGGATATTACGGCAAATATTACTTGAAGGCGCAGCATGTGCGCGCCCTCTTGCGGCGTGAGCTAAAGTCCCTGTTCAAGCAGTTTGACGTGCTTGTTGGCCCGACGATGCCTATATTGCCATTTCCAATTGGCGAAAAGGTCGACGACCCGCTAAAGATGTATCTAGTCGATGTCGAAACCGTGGTGGCAAACCTTGCGGGAATCCCAGCGATCTCGGTACCGGCCGGCTTTTCTTCAAGTAGCAACCTGCCGGTGGGCTTGCAGTTCATGGCCGACGAGTTTTCCGAGCAGGTGATGCTTGACGCGGCCTACACGTTTGAATGTGCTGCCAAGGTCCAGAACAGGAGCCCTGACCTGTAAAAATGGAATACAAGATTGGACTTGAAATCCACTGCCAGCTAACTGGAACAAAGAGCAAGCTGTTCTGCTCATGCAGCTGCGACTATCGCGACAAAGAGCCAAACGCCAACATCTGCCCTACGTGCGCCGGCCTACCCGGCACTCTGCCCCTCCTGAATAAGAAGGCAGTCGAATTTGCCGGCATGATATCCCTTGCCCTTGGCTGCAAAATCCCTGAAGAGATAATGTTCTACCGCAAGAACTACTTTTACCCCGACCTGCCAAAGAACTTTCAACTCACACAGTACAACGCCTACGGCATAACGAGCATCGGAGTCGACGGCGCGCTGGAATACGGAAACGGCAAGTCGGTGCGTATGCGCCGCGTGCAGTTGGAAGAAGACCCCGGCAGGCTGGTCTACGAGGGCGGCAGCATGGAAAAGAGCACCACTTATACCCTTGTCGATTATAACCGGGCCGGCGTGCCCCTTGTGGAGATAGTGACAGAGCCGGACTTTGACGATCCAAGGGATGTGCGGGAATTCTTGAACAAGGTGACGTCAATAGTAGAGCACCTTGGCATCTGCGACACGCGGCTTGAAGGATCGGTGCGCTGCGATGCAAACGTTTCGGTGGCTGGCGGCCACCGCGTAGAGATAAAGAACGTAGGGTCTTTCTCCGAGGTGGAAAAGGCCTTGCGTTACGAGATGGCGAGGCAAAAGACGATGGTGTCACGCGAAATCGAGGTAAAAGCAGAGACGCGTCACTGGGACGACGCGCGCAAGGTGACAAAAGAGTCAAGATCAAAGGAGGAGGAACAAGACTACCGCTACTTCCCAGAGCCGGATATACCTGCAATAGAGCTCGGCGCAGATTTCCTCTCGTCACTTGAAAGGTCTATGCCAGAGCTCCCAGACGCGCGCAAGGCAAGGTTCGCCTCGGCCCTTGGCCTGACTCCACACGTCGCACAGGTGCTGATAGCCAATAAGGAGCTTGCCGACTTTTTCGAGTCTGCCATCAAAGTCTACGACTCACCCAAAGAGGTCGCAAACTGGATAGTGACTGACCTCATTGGCTTTGTGGATGAAAAGACCAAGGAGGACCGACAACATGCGATGCTCGCCGGACTGAAGGTGGGTCCGGAGCACATCGCCGACCTTGCCCGGTTGGTGGAGCAGAACGTGATAAACCGCGCGACTGCTAAGCAAATACTGGGTCAGGTGGTAAAGACAGGCGAGATGCCGTCGCAGGTCGCCAAAAAGACGCAGACGTCAAAGATAGGCGACGCTGGCGCGCTCATGCAGGCGATTGACGCCGTATTTGCAGCAGAACCATCGGCGGTTACTGACGCGAAAAAGAACCCTGCGGCGGCCAACTTTTTGCTTGGAAAAGTGATGCAGCATACAAGAGGACGCGCAGACCCAAAAACTGCACTCGAACTTATCGCTAAAAAACTGCGGGAATCCTGACTTGGATTTTTTATTGTGCAAAAATCACTGCACGAGTAGCCTGCCGCAGACCGCGCATCTAGGATGGATCTTCATCATGGCGACCTCCCTGCTCTCGTCTATCTCTATGCACTCTCTACCCCCGTCCTTGCATAGGTGGCAGAATTCTTTTGTCATCTCGAATTAGGTAATTGATATTTCGATTTAAGCGACAGGGTGTAGATCCGTTTACGCAGCGGCTCATATGCTCTGCTGTCTGGCTGCAAAAAAAAGACAATGCCATGCCAGCTATTGTTTGCCCAGTGCAGCCAACCTCTCTGCTATTTCCTTCATCTTTTCCCTATGCGGATCTATCCTTGACTTGTCGGATTTGCCCAAGTCTTCAAAATAAGACACATAGCCACCTATCTCCTTGAGCATGTCCTCGACGGTCCTTGGCTGCTGGCCTCCGTGGAACCCATACGGCCATCCTATCTCATCCCTTGTCCTCTGCGTCAGCTCGTACTTGCCATCCTCTTCTCTTTTCTTGATGAGCCCTTCCTGTACCAGGCTCTCAAGCAGCGGGTAAACCGATCCAGGGGACGGCCTCCACCATCCCTTGGTCATCATTTCCATCTCGTCCATTATCTCCGCACCATTCTTGGGCGAACGCTCCAAGAGGGTTATCACCCACATCCTTAATCCGCGCCTTTTGCGCATTTCACCAAACGCCCACATCCCCATATCGCTTTATCGATATCGAATACTCGATACAGGGATATATGCCTTTTCTCATCCTCTGGCAAGAAAAATGGCGCTATCGCAATGTGTTTCTCCGATCCCTAAAGATTAGTTGTAAGTTCTGACATTGTCTTCCGTATGTTATTATTGTGAATGCTAAGTGTGGCCTTGAGATTTTCCTGCCGGCCTTTTGCAGATAGATCAAGCTAGGCAAATTTCGCCGGGTCTGTATCAAACTTGGACTTGCAGTGGGGACAGCAAAAATAGATTGTCTGCCCACTCTTTCTGGATTTGAATTTCGATTCTTCACCTACTTCCATACCGCACACAGGATCCGTTGGCATTTCTCCCTATCTCTTCGAGCGACGGATATTATATCATTTAGCCGTCTCTATGACAACTGGCTGAAATCTATTAGGCACGGAAGCCCCTGGTCATTTCGTGGCACGCCTGGCTGTGCTTTATCGCTTCTCTACGCTCGGCAGCCCTGTCGATGTCAAAGACCCGGTTGCATGTGTAGCAGCGTATGATCAACATGTCTCTCTATTTCTCCCATCTCTCTTCCATGCAGAAAGGCAGCTTGCCTTGGTGCTTTTCCCTGTAATCCTGGAGCAGTCGTTCTGCCTCTGGAGCGTAAGATTCTGTGAGCATGTAGTGAAACCTCTTGGCCTTGCTTGCGCACGGGTCTGCAAGCAATCCCTGCAGCGACTTTTTGATATTTTTGCACCCGCCAATGTGCATCACCTTCATGCTTGCATGCATCAAGTATACGCCTGCTGCCTCTGGAACAGAGTCGACGTGCTCTTTGTCAAAGTCAAGCCACTCTGACCACTCCTGCTGTTGCTGCTGACCACCTTCTCCACTCATCGCTTCTTTTCTTTCTCCTCTTCCTTTTTTAGATCGAGTGAAAGCGAGTTTATGCAATAGCGCAGGCCGGTAGGGTTCGGCCCATCGTCAAACACGTGGCCAAGGTGCGCGCAGCATTTGCCACGCATCACCTCTGTCCTTACCATGCCGTAGCTCCTGTCCACCTCTTCTTTTATGTTTGCGCCCTTTGCCGGCTCGTAAAAGCTTGGCCAGCCTGTGCCTGAGTCAAATTTTGCCTCGGAGCTGAAAAGCTCTGATCCGCATGCCGCGCACCTGTACGTGCCCTTGTCGTGGGAGTTCCAGTACTTGCCGGTAAACGGGGCCTCTGTCCCCTTGTTCCAGCATACCTCTCTTTGCTCTGGCGACAGGTGATCGAATTTATTAGTATCATCATCGTCGGCTGGCTTTTTGTCGTTGCCCATATGCATTTCGCGTATACGTGCCATCTATCGGCTGAACCAGCGTATTATCTCTTCTTTTTTCACCTTTTCCTTCCTATTGTTCTCCTCTTGTGCCGCTATTGTCTGTGGATTGTGACGATGACGATGATGATGATGACGACGACTTTGCAGCGTTCTTTATGCTCTCAAGATACGCCTGTGTCAGTGCAAGGTTGCCAAAGCCCATCGAGTTGAGCGACTCTGATGGCACCATGACTATCGTGTTGCCCTGCACCTTTATCGACTCGTACAGCATGTTGGACTGCCTGAGGGCATACGCGACAGGGTTGTTTGCGTACACCTTGGCCGCCTCCTCAAACTGCTTTGCCACGAGTACCTCTGATTCGCCGTACGTCACCCTTGCGTCCTTTTCGCGCTCGGCCTGCGCCTGCATCGACATCGCGTCTTCGAGCTCTTTTGGTATGGCTACCTGGCGGATCTCCACGCCTCTTACTTCTATCCCCCATGTCTTTGATTCTTCTGCGATGACCTCCTTGATGTGCAAGTTGACCTCCTCCCTCTTGGACAGTATGTCCTGGAACAGTGATGCGCCTATATTGTTGCGGAGCGTAGTCTGGGATACCTGCTGGATCATGTCATTAAAGTTCTCGACGTTCAGTATCGCGTCACTTGCTCTGTCCTCTATTATCCTGTACCTGAGGATCGCGTCTATCGTAACGGGCACGTTGTCCCTTGTCAGCATCCTTTCTGCGGTAAACTCTCTCACCTTTTCGCGTATGTCGATCACTAGGATGTTGTCTGCAAACGGGATCCTAGTCTGCATGCCTGATCCAACCTGCCTCTGGAACCGGCCAAACCGCAGGATGACTGCCCTCTCGTACTGCTTGATTATCATGAGAAACGCCGAGATTATTACGGCGATCCCGATGATGATGACTGCATAGGCCATAGCCAAGCTCCCGACTGCGCTGGATATTGCCAGACCTACTGCGAGTATGACTGCCCCTACGATTACGTGAGCGCCAGAACCTTTCTGGCTGACCATCCTGTCGAAACTAAAGAACGACCTGGTAGGTGATGATGATGACGACATTTTTTTATTCTGCCTCTATATATGACATACAATATAGGTAAATGAGGATTTAGGGATTCTACCTACAGTTGTTCTAGTAGAACGTTTCTCGCTATTGTCGTCGTCATCACTTTCGCCTTGCCTTCATCTTTTCAAGGTGGTTTGCCACTATGGGCAAAAACGCGCCCACGTCTGTCACGATTCCCACGGCCTGCGCCGTACCCCTATCAACCAACTTTGTCACGACAGGCTGGCTGATGTCTACTGCCACAACTTTTACCGAAGATGGGAGCATGTTTCCGACTGCGATAGAATGGAGCATGGTCGAGAACATAAGCACCATCCTTGCGCCCTTTAGGACCTTCTTGTACCTGCGCTGCGCTTCCACCACGTCCGTCACGACGTCGGGTATCGGGCCATCGTCGCGGATGGAGCCGGCGAGCACAAACGGTACGCCGTGCTTGATGCATTCGTACATCACACCGCTTTTTAGGATCTTTTTCTCCACCATTTCCTTCAGGCTGCCGGCCTTGAACACCTCGTTTATCGCCTGCATATGGTTGCGGTGGCCCCTGATTGCCAGCGTGCCGTCCTTGACATGCATCCCAAGTGACGTGCCTAACAGTGCGTTTTCAACATCGTGGACAGCGATGGCGTTTCCGGCAAGCAGGCCGTCTATATAGCCCATCCTGATGAGGCGCGCAAGCGCTTCCGACGCGCCAGAGTGTACGAGTACAGGACCTGACACTACGATTATCTTGCCACCTTCCTTCTTGGTGTTGTAGATGTCATCTGCTACTTTGCGGGCGATATGCTGCGTCGGGCGCTCGCTTGAGCTGGA
Organism: Nitrososphaera sp.; assembly: GCA_035547955.1. Classification (GTDB taxonomy): domain Archaea; phylum Thermoproteota; class Nitrososphaeria; order Nitrososphaerales; family Nitrososphaeraceae; genus Nitrososphaera. The sequence goes on from DASZTR010000154.1 coordinate 13,552, forward strand.
GCTTGACATGAACTGGAAAATGTCGACGCCTTCCCTCGGGCGCTCCTGCGGAGTTATCTTTACCCCGCGCTCGCCCACTACCACCATGTCGCCTTTTTTTAGGTCGCGGATCATCTTGCACTCTGCGGTCATGTTTTTTGTGTCGACGACTATGCACTTGTCCATCATCATGTTCTGGACATCTATCCATTGACCTGAATGGAAAACCTGCGTCGGGTTGTTAGTCGTGCTGTAAAAGTCGTCTGGCATGACACAATCGCTGCTCGCAGGAACGAGCCTTGCTTGCTGCAAAGAGATGGGCTGCGCTCCCTCTCTGTACACAGCCTGCAATATACGCTCAAGGTGGCTTTCGTCCTTGCCCCGCACGAGCAGGCGGGCGTGGCTTGGCTCTTTCTTTTTCTTTCCCACCGTGAATTCGAGAACCTGAAAGTCTCCCTTCAAGTCCATGACATGGTCAAATATCCTTGTAAGTATCATCGAGTCAATGAGGTGTTCCCTGACCTCGATCTCTTGCTCATACCTACCTGCCGCCAAAGCTATTCACCGTAATCTTTTTGCAGCTATAATAAAGTTATATCGGCAGCGAAAGCTTGCCGAAATATTCATGCATTTTCTGCTCGGACTTTATCTTTTCAACGATCTGGTTCTTGGTATCCTCTGAAAACCACTGCGCGATTGCTTTTGCAATCCCCTTGCTGTCGCAGAGCGCTATCATATAGCCACCGGGCTCTTTGACTACCGCGTAGAGGTTCTCCTCGCCCACGGGCTCCCATTTATTGTCCTTGTTGTCCTTGAGCGCAAGCGCCGGCATCGCAGTCCCCGTGTACTTTGCCAGGAGATCCTGCGCGACTTTGACCCTCTTTTCGCCCATCTTGAGAGCCGTGAAATACTGCATCAGCTCTTCTTTGTGGAGATTGGGTTTAAAGACTTTAGGATTTCAGTCAGGATGTCATCATCATTGTCAGAGTTGTCAACTGCCTTGTGAGCCGAATCGAAAAACTGCGCCAGAACCTCCTTGGGATAGCCATCTTTCGCATACCTTGCCGCCTGGAGAGCCATCTCAAATTTGTCGGCCCTGTGTACGAACCTTGCCTCTATTGTTCTGCCCTGTGAGTATTCGCTCCAGATTTTGGAGTAATCTTTACGCACTTTTGGCGGCAAACTGGCAAGTATCTTTTTCATCGCATCATTCTCTTCGCGTTGCTTTTGACCCGCGCTGACCTCGCCGGGCATATAATCTCCCACTATCGATTCTGCCAAGTCGTGTAGCACTATCATCTTTAGCACTTTTCTTGTGTCAAGACCTAAGATATCTGAAAGGGCCATGCCGACTGCACACATGGCAAACGAATGATCCGCAACCGACTCGGCGTCCTTGACTCCGACCTTGGCGGCCCAGCCGGCGCGCCTAACATACTTTAGACCGACGGCCGCTTCAAAAAACGAAGCAAAATCATGCTTTTTTCCCCTTGCCATTTATAATATCACCTTCAGGCAAATCAGAACTCTTGCGGGCTCTGCCAATGCGTTTTGAGAGTAGCCATCCCTTGCAATTGAAGGTGGAAGCGCATTAAGACCAGCTGGTCCGTTGTCCTGCAACAATATTGTGTACGCCGTCAATTGGTTGGGCCAGATTTTAAAGCTACTTCTGCAACAACCTTGGCAGTGGCGGCGTGCATTGCGGGTATGGGGAGCAGGTCGACAAGCATAGTTATTCCCACGATTCCAAAAGCCATGAGCGCCGTTATCATTATCATGAGCGTGACGTTTCTGACTTGGCCCAACCTACAGTTATTGTAATGGCAGGGTGCCGCATTTAAGGTTATTGCGGCTGCAAACCACTTTTTTCCCATGCCACGTCAGGTACTCCCAGCCTCTTGTTTGCAAGCCTTGCTGCCACAAACAGCAGGTCTGCGAGCCTGTTCAGGTACATGACGACGGCGGGGTTTATGCCTTCGGCCTTGGAAAGCGCGACTGCCGCGGTCTCGGCTCGCCTTGCGACCCCCCTGCATACGTGCAGGACGGATGCCTCGGCGCTCCCGCCAGGAAGAACGAAGAACGTTATGGGCTCTAACTCTGACTCAAACTTGTCTATCACCGGTTCCAGCGCAGCCACCATTCTTTCCGTGGCGCGCGGTGTGCCGTACTGGCTCTTTGGGTAGTCGGGGTCGGCAAGGTCAGAGCCTACCGTAAAGAGGTCATTCTGCACTTGAGTCAGAATACCTGCAATGTCCGAAAACGTCTTTTCTTTTACGTGAAGAGATGACACCGCAAGGCCGATGTTGGAGTTTAACTCGTCTACTGCGCCATAGGCCACTATCCGCAAGTCCGCCTTGCTGACGCGCCTCCCGCCAATGAGGCCAGTCTCGCCCTTGTCGCCCGTCTTGGTGTATATCTTCACGCCTTTTCAGGATCAGGCAGGTGATTTAAGATTCTGTGTTATTTTCCTCTTTTCTCTCTGAATAAAGGCGCGCCTTGAAAAACTCGACTAGCTTGATAGCGTCCATCTCTTTCAGACTCACCCTGTTTTTCTCAATGTAATCTTGAAAGGCGTCAATGTCCTGTTGCAGACGACTAATATCGCTATACTTTTGCCGCGTCGCCTCGATTATGTCATGATAATTGCGGTGCGGGAAATAGGTGCCTTTTGCGACCCTAGCGATTGCCTTTTTCGTGTCCTTGCCTACAACCCCCTTCTTGTATGCAAGGAACAGGTTATAGCGTATGTCCACCATCGCCTCCGACTGGAGGCGAAAGAAATTGCCGTCGCTACTATCTGCAAAAGTGACTGCGACCTCGTCGTCGGCGTTTAGCTTTCCACTTTTGTACAACTCAAACACTCTGCCAATGCCGACCATGCCAAACTTTTCAAGCTCCACTGCACGCAGCGCGCCGAGGCTTGCAGCCCCTGCCAAAAGGACGCCTTGCCGCCTTGCCAGCTGGCACACTTCAATCGGCGTGGGCGGATAGTCTTGTAGGAACACGCCGTCGACGAGCCCGACCATGGAGACATCCTGGCTTGCAGCCAAGCGCAAGAGGTCGCCCTTTCTAGCAGGCGGCCTGAACTCTGCTTCCGGCAGGATCTTTCTTGCCTTCTCGTGACTCAAGCTGGGCCCGAGAAAAATAATCACTTGCTTTGCCATTGTCGAAAAAGCGCCCTCGCTCTCGTTCCCATTACCGACTTTGTTATCTTGAACGTCTCTAGCCCCGGCACGATGGCCCTGACCACCGGGATCGCAAGGTCCGGGTTTGTCAGGTCGACGATTATCGCCTTGCCAAGGCCGACGTTCCTCAGTCTTTCTAGTATGAACTTGATGTCGTCAAGTATGTCCTCGTGGAAATATGTCCTGACCTCTGAAAACTTTATCCTCCTTGTGGAAGGCATGAACTGCCACGCCCTCTTGTCGTCCGTGTTGTTCTCGCCGTACCTTATCTTGCGCAGGTCGTCGCGGGCGCCCTGGATATTGGCCGCGCGAGTCTGCGACACCTCCGTTATTGCCCGCAAAAGGGCGATTCTTGCATCCGGGTGGGTGCCGTGGCCTTCGGCAAGGTAACCGTAGTCGTGCGTGACCCACTCGATGCTGCTTGCGTTGAAAGTCGGGATGCCAATGTCAGATGTGATGTCTTTTATTATGAGCGGTATTCCTGCCCTTTCAAATCTCCTCACAAGTTTTTTGACGGGCTCAAACTCGACGTCTGAAATGTCGACATCAGGAAAGAGGCCCGGGTCATCGACAAACTTGTCGGCCTGCAGGAATTTTGCCTGCGCGGAAATAATGCCTGCCGCGCCGAGCGAGTTGACTATGCTGCGGAGCATGTGGAAGGGAATGGCGCTTGCGCGGAGTTCCGCGATGCTCATGGCGTCGCGCTCTATGACCTCGCACAAGGAATGGCAGACTGCCTCTTCCATTACGTTGCCCGACGCAAGGCCGTTTGTGTGGAAATATGAAAACGGGTTTACCGCCGGCGCCTGTGGGTTGTAGCGAAACAGCGCTATTGATGCTGGGACCATCACCTCCTCATTGCTGTTGGCAATGTCAAAGCCGGGCAGAAAATCCATCTGCATGTCGTTACGGTACTCAAACCGCATAGGCTCGACAATCTCGTCAGGGTGCAAAACCTTGTGCGACCTGGACAGCTCTGAATAGCTCGCCCTGATGAAGTTCCGTTGTCCTCCTGAAGATGGTAGCGAGGAATAGCGTTCGATGCTTTCCATGAGCGCGCTTGCCATCGCGTGTTCTTTTGTAGGGCCCTTGCCGCTGTATACCCAGATGTAATCCTCTGTACCTGGCAGGACTGCCGAATAGTTTGGTATCCCAAGCACATCCATGTCGGTAATATCTGCGAGCCTTGTGACCCCTATCTTTTTAGAGAGCGGGACGACCTTTTGCAGGGTCTCCCGAGCCGGCCTTGTCCTTGAAGTGCCGTTTAAGGTCCACTTTATTCTGCTCTGCAGCTCTATTCTTCTTCCGGGCACGTTTGCGCTACAGGCACAAAATCACTTGGCAAGTTCATATCAATCTTGCTGCTACTATTGTCCTATGTCCCAATTGCCAAAGTCAAAGGTTGGTAGTTCAGATGGCGACTTGCCGAACACAAGGACTATCTCCTTGCGGGATTCCAGAGGTATGCTTCTGTAGTCCGTGACCTGCGTCCCATTGACGTACGCCGTTATAGGCTTGCCTGCCACTCCCTCAAAGAACGGCTTTGACTGAGTGTAAGTCTGGTTCCAGATGTCAATAAATTGGCCTAGGGTAAAGTCCTTTTTCTCCGGCGCCTCTACGTGAACCATGCCCGATGCGTCATGGGTATGCAGCCAGAACAGGCAGCTTGGAGGCGAAGTCTTTATCCCTATTCCTGAAGGCAGCTCTTGCTTTTGCCCGTCCACATATACGTCAAGGTGGGAGTGTACATGGTAGTTCGTGACTTCGGTGCTGTGACATTCCACGCCACTTATCGCCGCCTGTGCAGGTGGGGGCTTGTACAGGAGGGCCGAAATAACAGATATCGCCACAACCGCGGCGATAATCGGGATTATTATCATCATGTTTCTTCTCTTTTTGCGGCGGCTCGCGGCAAAATAACTCTCATCACGTTTGCTTCCTTTGCCTCCTTTTCCTGCCAACCTCTTATCTCACACTCTCTTTGGTAAAGGCTGCATGCGCTTAATTTAAGGTGATCGGGTACGCAGCAAATTTTTTGTAGATTTATAAGTAATCCAAACCGCTAGCAGCCATAAATATGACAATAACCGTGATTGGATCGGGTAAAGTGGGCGCCTCGGCCGCGCTGAACTGCGGCTTGAGGGAGCTTGATGACGTTCTCCTTCTGGATATAGTACAGGGCCTGCCGCAGGGCGAGGCGATGGACATCAACCACCAGCTGTCAGAGCGCGGTTCCGATTCTATTGCCAGAGGCTCCAACAACTACGAAGATATGCGCGGCTCCAACTATGTGGTGCTCGTCGCCGGCGTAGGCAGAAAGCCTGGCATGACTCGCATGGATTTGCTAAAGATTAACGCCGGCATTGTCAAAGACGTCGCGTCAAAGATAGCGACGTACGCCAAGGACGCGACTGTCATCGTTGTCACTAACCCGCTTGACCCAATGACCTACCTTGCGCTCAAGACCATCGGTGCACAAAAAGGCAAGGTCATGGGCATGGGCGGCATGCTCGACCTGTCTAGGTTCAAGAGCTTTATACGGGAAGCAACGGGTGTATCCCGCGATTCCATACAAGCGATGGTGATATCAGAGCACGGCGAGAACATGCTGCCGCTCACCCGCTTTTCCTCACTCGGTGGAATCCCTCTGCACGACTTTATCACAAAAGAGCAGGCAGCAGAAATATTTGAAAAGACCAAAAAAGTCGCCGCAGACGTAATCGCGCTAAAGGGTGCCACCGTGTACGCCCCTGGCAACGCGGTTGCCACGATGATAGAGTCAATGGAAAAGGACAAGAAAATGGTGATACCAGTTTCCGCGTACGTGGACGGCCAGTACGGGGTGTCTGACCTGTGCATCGGCGTCCCGGCCGTAATAGGCGCCAGCGGCGTGGAAAAAATAGTCGAGCTGAAACTGGATAGCTTTGAGCAGGGCGTCTTTGACAAGGGCGTGGCAAGCGTCCGAGAAGCGATAAAGTCCCTCCCGCTCTGAGTGAATCCATTTTTTTCCTACTTTTACTGGGAGACTGTTGTGGAAAACTTTTATCTCTTTTTATCCAAACTCTCTAGCGTATAATATTTTGGATCTGCGTACCATCCTTGAGAGGTTTGCACAGGGCATTATGACCGCAGAGGATGCACAGAAAGAGATTTCCCTCCATGCAATTGAGCACATCGACAACAACATCGCGCAGCTGGACGTGGGCCGCGAGGCAAGGAGGGGCCTTCCAGAGATAGTCTTTGCAGAGAGAAAAGAATACGCCGACACCCTCCAAATAGCGCAGGCAGCAGTCAGGCGCAACGGCAAAGTGGTTGTAAGTAGAGTGAATAAGAAGCACTTGGGAAAACTCGCATCTGCGCTAAAGAAAGAGGGCCTTTTGGTAGAGGTGGGAAAAAACAGCACTACTATGCTTGTTACCGCAGGCAACCGCAAATCACAAAAACAAAAAAAGAAAGACCATCTTGGCAGGGTCGGCATAATGGCTGCCGGCACTTCTGACATCGGAGTCGCAGAGGAGGCAAGGCTTGTTGCAGAGGCGATTGGTTGCGATGTCATTGCAGGGTATGATATCGGCATAGCAGGAATGCACAGGGTCTTTCCTGCGCTCAAGGAAATGCTTGCAAAAAAGGTGAGCGCGATAGTGGTGGTAGCAGGCATGGAGGGCGCGCTCGCGTCGGTGGTCGCCTCAATGGTTGACGTCCCGGTGGTGGGGGTTCCGACGTCGGTCGGCTATGGCTTTGGCGCAGACGGCGTTGCGGCACTTGCATCTATGCTGCAGAGCTGTACGCTAGGCCTAGCTGTGGTCAACATCGACAACGGGGTCGGCGCCGGCGCGTTTGCAGCATCCATTGCAATAAAATCTTCGGCGACGAGGCATGCCCGTTAACGTTTATAAGTGCTATAGAATTTTTGCATCCCTAATCAAACAGGAAGTGAATGGCACTCATTGACTTATGTCCGTACTCTCAAGAGAATCCGTCTTGACAAAACCAATTATCGCAAGAGGGCCGCCGTTATTGTCGGCAGGCACTCGTTTGCCACTGTCAAAGTTACAGATCAAAACGTAGCCGCACAGATCCTAAAGCCTACGCCTACTGGAGACCTTGTTATTGCGTCAGCACACAGCCACGAGCTTGCTACAAAGCATGGCTGGAAGGGCTCTACAAACAGCCTGCCGGCCTGTTACCTGACAGGTCTGCTCCTGGGCAAGAAGGCCCTTGAGAAGGGCACTGGCAAGGCTGTCCTCTACATCGGCAAAGACCACTTTACTACAAGAGTTGCAGCCTGCGCCAAGGGCATCGCCGACTCGGGCGTCAACATCCCCATTTCAGAAGAGTCCCTGCCAGACGCCGACAGAATTTCTGGCCAACACATCGCCGACTACGCATCAAGCCTCAAGGCAAACGGGGAAGAAGAATACAAGTCACGATTTTCAGCGCTTTTGAAGAATGGGCTAAATCCAGAAGAGTATCCTGCGCACTTTGAGGAGGTCAGGTTCAAGATCTCTGGCAAGGCGGCAGCAGAAGAAACGCCAAAGCACAAGAAGGCAGAAAAATCACCGGCATCATCTTCTTCAAAGGAGAAAAAGGCCGCTTCTCCAAAGACGAAGGAAGCAAAAGAAGAAAGACCCAAGAAATCAGAAAAGGCAGGTAAAAAGAAAGAATGAGTAGCATGTTTTCATCTCAACAGCAACAAGCAGAATGGAAGCCTCGCACAACGCTAGGGCGTGACGTGCTTGCGGGCAAGATAACCTCTATGGACCAGATTTACGAGAACGGGATGCGCATCCAGGAATCCGAGATAGTGAGGCACCTGTTGCCCGACATTAAGAGCCAGGTCGTTCATGTCGGCATTGTACAAAAGCAGACGGACGCCGGCGAGATGACTCGCTTCAATGCCCTCGTGGCAGTGGGAAACGAAGCAGGATGGTTCGGCATCGGCAAGGGCAAGGCCTCTCAGATGCGTCTTGCGATAGACAAGGCTACCAACGCAGCATACCTCAACGTCATACCGGTAAAGCTCGGGTGTGGAAGCTGGGAATGCAAGTGCACGCAGCTCCACTCTGTGCCATTCAAGGTGAGGGGCAAGGGCGGAAGCGTTACCCTTGAAATCATCCCCGGGCCGAGGGGGCTTGGACTGGTAGCGGGCGAGAACATCAAGAATCTGCTAAAACTTGCAGGTCTGAAGGACTCGTGGACCAAGACGTTTGGCTCTACAAATACAATGTCCTCGACGACAAAGGCGGTCTTTAACGCGCTGAGAAGTACCTACAGCGTAGGTTAATGTGGTGACAATAGCAAATGGCATATCTTGTAGTTAGAATCAAAGGAACTGTAAACATACCGATGTGGGCAAAGACCACTCTTGAAAACCTCAACCTTGATAGGCGCTTCCGCGCTACCCTTGTCCCCGAGTCCGCAGAATCCCTTGGCATGCTCCAGAAGGTAAAGGAAGTTGTCGCCTGGACAAAGGCTGACGCGGCCACGGTAAGGGAGCTCCTTGAGAAGAGGGGCAAAAAAGCCGGCTACAAGCCGATAACCAAGGCAGACCTTCCAAAGGAATACAAGAGCATCGACGAACTTGCGTCAGCCATTGCAGACAACAAGATTGCAATGTCCAAGGTGGAAGGCATCAAGCCCTGGTTTGCGCTTTCACCACCAAAGGGCGGCTTCAAGCGAAAGACAAAGCAGCAGTACTCTCAGGCAGGCGTTCTCGGCGACGATGAAGGGTTGGTCGAGATCGTAAAGAGGATGCTCTAGCAAGAAAGACTTAATTAAGGTGAATATCGAACTTGAATCAACTCCAGCACAGAAAAGGATATGTGATGTGGTGATTAGTTATGGCTACTAGATTCCGTAAAAGCAGAAGACAGCGTGGCAGTAGATACTGCGGCTGGGGCCAGATCGGCCAGCACAGGCAGGCGGGAAGCCGTGGAGGCATCGGCGGCGCTGGCAAGCATAAGCATTTCTTTATAAGGACAGTAATCGAAGAACCAAACCACTTTGGGCACGATGCGTTCAACTCTTTTAACCGCAACGTCGTGAACACGTGGCTCAACGTCCGCGACCTTGACGCAGTCTTTGCCAAGCACGGCAAGACCGATGAAAAGGGCAAGGTCGTCCTCGACCTGACCGCCCTGGGTTATGACAAGCTGCTGGGTGGAGGCAAGATCAGCGGCGCTTACACTATCAAGGTTGCAAAGGTGTCAGAAGGAGCCAAGGCCAAGATCACGGCAGCAGGTGGCGAGGTTATATCCGATGAGCAGCACGACTCAGAATGAGAATATCCTTCGCCGCGTTATAAGGTCGGCGTCGGCATATGTCCCGCAGGTTCCAAAGCCCAAGAAAAAGATCTCTTTAACCGAAAAGTTTGCTTGGACGGGCATTGCACTACTCATCTATCTTGTAATGGGCCAGATCCCGCTCTACGGCGTCACCAGCGACCCCAAGTTCGACTTCCTTGCGTTTGCAAGAGTAATCTTTGCGGCGCAGCAAGGGACGCTGATGGAGCTCGGCATCGGGCCCATAGTCACGGCAGGTCTCTTGATGCAGCTGCTTAAGGGCTCAGACCTCATCCGTCTCGACTTCAAGAACCCTGACGACAGGTCGCTCTTTACGTCGGCGACCAAGATAGTGACCATCATAGTGATCGTGGCAGAGGGCTCGTTGTACGGCATGAGCGTATATGGCCCACTGGTCAAAGAGCCGTACATAATAGCCTCAGTTATCACGCAGCTCATCAGTTCTTCCATACTGGTCATGCTGCTTGACGAGCTCGTGCAAAAGGGTTGGGGCATCGGCTCTGGCCTGTCGTTGTTCATCATGGCAGGGATAGCCCAGACCATATTGTGGAGCGTGTTCAGCCCATTCCCCGCACAGGACGGGCCCACGGGCATTTTGCCATTTACTATCCAATCGACCATCGACGGTCACGGGCAGGACGCACTGCTCCGCCAGGGACAGCTCCCTAGCATATTCGGACTTGGACTCACCGTCTCTGTCATTCTGATACTCGTCTATATCGAAGGGATTCACGTCGACATTCCAATTGTATCGACGAAATACAGGGGCTTTACCGCTGTCTACCCAATCAAGCTGCTTTACACGTCGGTCATCCCTGTCATCCTGTCATCGGCGCTCATAGCGAACGCGGTGTTTATGGGGCAGATGATGTGGACTAACTACAACCCTAACAACACAAACCCTGCATTCAACTGGATAGCCAAGTTCGACCCGTCTTCTCCCCAGTCGCCGACTGGCGGCATATTATATTACATTACATCTCCCCGGAGCTTTGACCACGTGCTTGCAGACCCAGTGCGCGCTGTGATATACGTCATATTCTTTGTGACCATAGTTACTGTCTTTTCGCGGCTCTGGGTGGAGCTCGGCGGCCTGTCTGCCAAAAACGCCGCAAAGAACCTGCTCGACGCAGACGTGCAGGTGCCCGGCTTTAGACGCTCGGAGAATTCCGTCGAATCGCTGCTCAACCGGTACATACCCTCACTTACCATAATAAGCGGCATTACGATTGGCCTCCTTTCGTCACTGTCAGATGTCCTTAACGTCTATGGCTCCGGCACAGGTATACTCCTGATGGTAAACATCATGGTCAGCTACTACCAGACGCTGGTCAAAGAGCAAGTCGACACATACATGCCCAAACTGGCGGCTCTCCTTGGCAGGAAATAATTATACTGCTACCAATAACGACGGTGACTACGCCCGCACCATCAAGCGCGCTATTATAGTCGGTATCCCCGGCGTAGGCAAGACGACGGTCATAACCCGCGCGGCGGAACTGCTGTCGTCGTTATCTTCGCAAAGGCGCAAGGCAACAGTGGTCACCTATGGGACGCTGATGTTCGAGGAGGCTCAAAAGATCGGCGTGAAAAACCGCGACGAGATGCGCCGGCTCCCTGTCGAGCAGCAGAAAAACCTGCAAGAGATGGCGGCACGACGCATAGCAGACATGCAGGACGACATCGTCATCGTAGATACGCACCTGTTCATAAGCACACGCGAAGGCTATTACCCCGGCCTTCCGATGAGGCTTGTTACAATCATGAACCCTACTAACCTGATAATGGTGGCGGCAGACCCCCACGAAATAGCCGGGCGCAGGAAGAACGACCCGACACGCAAGCGCGATGAGACCTCGCCCGAAGCCATTAAAAATGACCTTGACTTTTCCAAGATGATGCTGGCATCCTGTTCGATCCTTACAGGCGCGCCTTTTGCAATAGTGGTAAACGGCGAAGGCAAGGTTGATGAAGCAGCAGAAAGTATTGCCCGCATACTTGCCGGAGAGGTAGTCGTAGAAGGAGAAGCGCAGAAAAAATGATAGACTTTGGAAACCTGATATTGCAGTTGTTCTCCCCACAATACACCCGGCACCCTATATTTCCTGACTTTCTTACTGCCGCCCTAGTCGCGATTGTGATATCTGTGAGCATGAGCTTTGCGTTCGCTATGCTGCGCCGGAAAACAACCGATATTGAGCGTGTCAACAGGATAATGAAGGAGACAAATGAATGGCGCAAGGCGTACACCGCAGCGGTGAAAAAGGGCGACAAGGCCGAGATAGACGAGCTGAAGAAAAAACAGGCCTACGTCAACAAGATGGCGCTTGAGGTGCAACAGCAGCAGATGCGCCCCATGCTCATCTATATGCTCCCGTCCTTTCTGATATGGATATTCGTCTTCCCGTCGATATTTGGACAGGTGGTCGCCATATCTCCAATACATATCCCGTGGATAATGTGCAGCGACCAGGACGTCCAGAACCACCATGTGCTAGATGACAAGGGCAACCCCAAGAGTGCATGCGAGGTGCCTGGCGAGGTCTACCTCTGGGGATTGTTCCTGCTCACGTCGTTTTCCTTTTCCGGCATAGTGGGCAAGGTCACGAAGACAAGCATGCCGAGCATGTGATTGATGATATGCATATGGCACCCACCGCATCCCCCGCAGCCTATACTGCTATTAATACCAAGGCGGCAGCAAAAAAGCCGAGCATTGTGATCTCTGGGTGGCCTGCTGTGGGCAAGACCACGATTGCGGACGCGCTTGCCAAAGAGTTTGGGCTGACCATGTACAACGGCGGTGACATTCTAAAGATGCTCGCGCGGGAAAAGGGGTACTCGGCAGACACTGCAAAAAGCGACTGGTGGGACACGCCGGAGGCCAAGGCATTCATGCGGGAGCGCAAGCGCGACCCGACGTTTGACAAACGCGTCGACAAAAAGCTGGAGGAGATACTAAGGACGGAAAGCGCCGTGATAACGAGTTATACTCTTCCTTGGCTGGTAGCCAGCAGCGGCGGCGAAGATGAAGATGATAAAAATAGTATCAAAAACAAAAGTAATGGAAGGATAATCAAGTTTTGGCTCAAGGGCTCGTCAAGCAGCCGCGCAAAGCGCATGGCAAACCGCGACGGAATGTCTGTGGAGGAGGCAAAAAAAATAGTGAACATCCGCGACAACGAGAACATCAAAATATACAAGAACCTCTACAACTTTACGTTTGGAGAAGACCTTTCGGTGTTTGACTACGCGCTAAACACGGACTTGTTGAGCCTGGACGCGCTGATTGAAGTCGCCAAGCTTATTGTACGACGCCAGATAGGCCGGTGATAATTGCGATCATGCTGCTGCTACCACAGCTAGAGAACCTTGTCAACGTGGGCGAGGACGTGACAGACGAGCGCCACGGCTATTACCCTGACAAGAGGCCGATTAATGAACTGCTGTACTATGGGCTTGTCCTTGTGGACAAGCCTGCTGGCCCCACCAGCCACGAGGTAGTGGCGTGGGTCAAGCGGATACTGGAGATAGAAAAGGCCGGCCACTCGGGCACGCTTGACCCTGGGGCGACCGGGCTTTTACCAGTAGGTCTTGGTGAAGGGACAAAAGCACTTGGCGTACTGCTGCTAGGACCAAAGGAATACTATGCACTTGCGCGCCTGCACGCACATGCACCGGCAGACAAGATAAGGCAGATAATGAAGGAATTCACGGGCGAAATCTACCAGCGGCCCCCGCAGCGCTCTTCTGTAAAGCGAGTCACGCGCGTCCGGACCGTGTACGCGTTTGATTACATCGAGGATTATGACAGGCTGATACTCATGCGGGTGCTCTGTCAGGCAGGCACTTACATACGCAAGATAATCTACGACATTGGCGAGGTTCTGTCGCCGGGCGCGACGATGGTGGAGCTGCGCCGCACGCAGGTGAGCAACTTGTATGAAAATAAGGACGGCCTTGTGCGGCTGCACGACCTTGCAGACGCATACCAGCGCTACAAGGAGACCGGCGACGAGGAAAAACTGCGCCGGCTGGTTCTGCCAATAGAGCGCTGCCTTGAGGGAATCCGGGGCATAACGGTCCGGGACACTGCGGTGGATGCACTGTGCCACGGCGCCCCTCTTGCCGTACCTGGCGTGATTGCCGTGCCAAAGGATCTGCGCGTAGGCGAACTGGTAGGCGTATACACGCTAAAGGGTGAGATAGTGGGGCTCGCTGAGACTGCGATGACGCGGGAACAAATAGAGGAGAGTGCAAGGGGCGTCGCGTTTGTCCTGAAGCGACTTATAATGAGGCCTGACACCTACCCTAAAGCGTGGCGCTCGAGGGGCGAACATGTTGCGGCCCCAGACGTGGCCGTACGCCCCGAAGTAGACCTGAGCAAGCTGGAAAGCGACGACGTCTAAATCGTCTCGCCGATTCCCGGGCGCTTGCGGTCAAGCTTGGCAATGTTCCTTGACAGGTTCTCAATCGTGCCGGGTACGTGGCACCTACACATGCAGTCGCTGCAGTCGATGTGGTTTCCGCCCTTGCAGTTGTCAGAAAGTCCTTGGTTGCTCAAAAACAAGTAACACTCGGCATTCCTCAATTTTAGCTTTGCCAAGACTTTGATTGAATTATATAGTGAAGGAGCCAAGACGGTGCTTGTTGGTTGCCGGGGTCGCCTAGCCCGGGAGGGCGCAAGCCTGGAAAAATCTATCGCTTTTCCAGCAAGCTTGTGACCCGTAAGGGTCCCGAGGGTTCAAATCCCTCTCCCGGCGCCATTACTAATTATCCTTGATGTTCTCCTTTGTCTTTTCTTCCCTTTCGAGCAGCGCGCCCGCTATGATACCAAGCGCAAACCATAGCGCGGCTGCGCTCGCCGCCATCGATGAATGCCATTCTGCAAGAAGCTGTTGGGGGACAATCTCTAGGTCGGAAGAAAAAGCGGGGAACAAGTAGTAGAGTACGCCTATTATTCCGATGTACACGCCTGCCGCCCCCATGTACCAGTTCTTTCTGCCCGTCTTTGAAAACGCTATTGCAGAGCCAAGAGCAGCAAACCCTGATGCGGCAGTATAGCCTGCGTAAAAAATGGAATACCCTCCGTCGCCCTCCGGATTATAGGCAGTGTCCGGGTTGGCGGGATACTTTATCGCCGGCATGATGTAGAGCGCAAGCCATGCCGCGCCGGCGACCGCAAGGGCTACCTTGAAGGCGCCAGCACCGATTCTGAGATACACCGCGGCGACAAGTACTCCGCCTCCGATGCCAGTTGCAATCGGCAGCACAATGTCCTGCACCTGTAGTTCTTGCAGTTTCTGGTTAAACTCGTCCTCGTCGATTATTCCATGCGCGACAAACAGGTCTGCGTAAAAGTCTGAAATTTCGCTCTGTCGAGCCTGGACTATTGTAAAGTTGATCGCCACCATGAGCACCCCACCGATAACTCCTGCAATGATCGCAAGGAGAAATGCCCTCTGCGTCGGCATGTGGTGGTCAGAGTTCCTCGTCCAGCTCTTCAATTGCCGCCGCCTTTGATATTTCGTGTAGCCGCATCGCCACTGTGCGGTCGTACTCTCTTTTGTTGATGACGCCCTTTTCATCAAGCATCTCTGCCAGCGTCGTAAGCCGTGCGCTCAGCTCTTCAAGCTCTGTCAGCTCCTTGCTGGTTATCTTTCGGGGCGTGACAAGGTCGCTATTATTATTGTCGTCCCTTTGCAAGCGCTTCTTTCTTCTGCTGCTAGTAGTGGCGGGCATCAGCGTACGACTGCCAATATCCCGCTTATTATTTTGTCGTGGGGCTTGCCCTTTTCGATGGAAACGAGCAGAAAAAGGTCGTCGTCTTGCAGGGAAAACGTGGCCAGCTTTATCTTCTCCCTCTCTGAAAATGTGAAAATGGTCTCGCCAAAGTCTTCGTTGAACTCTCTTCGCATGGCATTGCGCAGCGCAAACTCGATGTACAGCTTGTCCATGTCCTTTATCGACTCTAGGGGGCTCACGCCCTTGCGCATGCCTCCTGCCACGAGTTTGCCCATCCTGCCTATAACCCCTGCAAACCTGACGGCGGGATCCACCTCGAACACCTTTTTACACAGCTCGTCAAGGTCTGGCGACAACAACAATATGCAAGTCCGGGTAAGGGAAAGCTTGCTTAATAAGCTTGGTTTGGTTTTTGTTAGTTTGCTACTTGCGTTTTGGGAATTCATTCAGTTCTCTTCCCATACAGCGTTGGCACGCCTTTGGCTCTTTTTCTGCAAGTAGGTAACTGACGTAAAAGCACTTGGCACACTGCATGCGCACCAGGGCGCCTGCCACTTCCAAGTTATCGCCTGCTTGCGTCAACACCTGCCTATACACTAGGTCGTCTATTACTGGAGACATGCTCTTGGCGAGCTCTTGCGGGTCGTAGCCTCTGAAGCGAAGGTACATGCCCGACATCTCGCCTGCAATGGCACTCCTCTGGAACTGGATCCTGCCCTTTCCGGCCTGACGGAAAAAGTGGTCGCGCAGGTACCATTCAAGCTCTCTCGGCGTATCCATGAAACCTT
>DASZTR010000155.1:0-9451 GCA_035547955.1 Nitrososphaera sp.
TCTTTGAATAGAACTGAACATAGAAAGCAGTGTCCACCTCTGCAGTTCGAAAATATGGTAGATAAAACATTAGGAACTTTGTGTTTGCGTCAGGGTAAAATGACACAACTCATCACCCCTTGTCCTAAGGAGATGAGGACAGTAGTTCCAGCCAGAACATCCGACGATTGCAAACCATGCCATTTAACTTCCTTACCCATCCCATATTCGCCAAGCGCTTGTGCTTTTTCTCGCTTTATGTATGGACTCACTCAAATTATGCAATTATGCACGCCAGGTAATCGATTCTAAGCAACATGGGCCTGCTTGTAAAAATTACATGCATTGCGTTAAAAAGATTATAAAATAGTCATACACCGTTATAGCATTATCATTGAACCTTAAGGAAGCAAACGAGCTCTTTAGGCGGGCCATCATCAAGGCATACTTTGAGCCCCAGCTGCTAAAGATGGACTACCGCAAGTCGGCAGTCAAGCACCCCGCCATTGGCGACGACGGCCTGACAGTCGACGGCATTTTGCACATTTATTTTGACGTGGTCACCGGAAACGACTATCCCGATGGCGACGAGTGGTTCTCTGTAGAGTACATATTCCCTCATAGCGTGAAACTGCAGGACAGTCTAAAAGGGCCTGACTATTTCACCACGCTTGCGGTGCCAGATGGCAAGCACTTTTGGCGGCACCGCGAGCTCGTGCGCTTCAAATACGGCAAGTCGAAAAAGCTCCAAGAGTCGCTAGAATTCCTCGACAAGAAATACAAGGAGTTAAGCAAGGGCCTGCACGACTCGGGCATCGTCAACCAGCTAGATTAAGGCCTAGGGCTCTTTTGTCGTCGTCGCTGCAGCAGATGATGACGGCGCTGCCCATTCGTTATTTTTGTAGAAATAGTTGACGCCGTTTGCCATCATTGCCGTACCGGGGCTCCACTTGAAGGTAGCTTCTTCGTACGAGTACCATACCTCCTCGGCGTCCTTTGGCAGCGTCTTTAGCTGGAGGGGCACTATATCTATCAGGTATTCCAGCTTTTCCACACCCATCTCGTACTGCCTATCGCCCTTTGACAAAAGTGGGAACACTACAGGAGGTTTGCCGCCATTGTTGCTGTTGTTGGTGGTGCTGCCGCCACTGCCACCTCTATCAAAGCCCGCAAAGCGGATGTATGTCTTTACTCCTTTTCGCCCGCGCCTTTTCTTCATGTCCTTGAGCACGCCCTTTACTTTGAACCAGCTTTCCATCGTGAATTCTTGGAAAAAGGGCTCGCCGAACGGGGCCGGAAAGCCTATCTCGATCATCGTGACAAACTGTGGGTCGTCCGCCGGCACTTCGGCGTCTTCCACGTCAAAAGACCTCGACAGGGTTGCGTACAGCGTCTCTATTTCCCACGCCGAGGCGCCATAGTACCGGAAAACTGCAGGAGGCCAAGGACTTGACAATACAGTGGCAGAGATGCTCCTCCGCAAGAATTAAGCCTTTTCATGCACGTATTGTGCCACTAGATTACGCTTGTGAACTTTAACAGGTATACTACGCCAAGCGCTACAGCATAAGCTACCATCTGCTTCCACGATATCGGGATGCTCGGCGCCTGCAGCTTTATCTCGTGGTTGTCGATGACGCGTGTGATATAGTCGCGGATCTTTTCGTTCCAGATCTTGTACTCTATCTGATGCTTTTTGAGGATTTGCTCCAGCTCATATATGACGGGCGACCTGGCCGAGCGGATATGCTGTATGTATTTCCTTGACACCTCGACTTCGGCCTGTATCGCAATTAGCTCCTGCCCTACAGTAAAGAGACGCACGTGCATCTCCCATGGCTTGGACAGTTTTTTTGCGAGGCCGCAGCCAAGCTGGTTTGGTTTTTTGTTCTCCAGTTTTACGAGCTTGAAGCCTTCGGATAGCAGGGTGCTGACAATCTCGTCCTTTTTTACCTTCACCATGAGGCTGAGGTGGTCGAGCTCTATCTCCTCCTGCCTGATGAGGTTCTTGATTCCCTTTGCAATGCTGGTTCTCGGGTAAGAGGTTAGGAATTCAGGCATTACTATGGATAGAAGCAACAACAAGAAGGCAATATTAAAACTGTATGCATGCGCGCGCCTCAAGTTACACATATTGTCTATTCGCTTTTCAAGCCGCGCAGGTAGATGTCCTGCTCAGGGTCGACTGCCATGTCGCGCCAAGACAGCTTTTTATGCGTCCACTGCACCTGCGCGCCCCTTACCACAGCTACGGGCGTCGACTCGTCGCTTTCGCCCATCACGGCCACCCCCATCGTGGCAAGGCCGTCTGCCACTGCCCGGAACGTGACCCTCAACACGTTCCCAAAGAGATCTTTGTTCCCGCGCAAATCCTCGACAGGGTCAAAGCCGGCGCATGCTATCGCGACGCCGGTGGTGCCTACCCTGGTCGGCATGAGCCGGCTGTCGGCTATTACTATCCCCACATTTACGCCTAGGTTTGCCAGAAATGCGTCCTTCAGGCCCTCGGCAGAGCCAAATGGATCCCTGGGGTACAGGATTGCATAGCCCTTTGGCACGTTTGACCTGTCTATCCCGGCATTTGGCGCTATCATGCCGTCCCGCATGGCCAGGAGAAATCCGGGCACGCCTTTCACTATATAGTCAGACTCCCTCAGTACGAGCTCGGCGAGCTTTGGTTCCATTTGGCATTTTTTTGCAAGCGCCTTAGCTTTTTTGCCGGCCCTTATCTTTCGCATGTCCACAACCGAGCCTTCGCTCATGGAGACGTACTTGCTTGACAGCACGATGATGTCGCCGTCTCTGTACGCAAAGTCCTTCTGCCCTACTACTAGGCTCTCAAACAGGTCGAACTTGCCGCTCTTCCTTGCGACCTTGATCGTCTGTATCACTATCGGCTGATCCAAGCTCAGTGACGATATCCGCGCACGGTTTAATCTTGGTTTCGTGTTCGCCAAAGGTTTTAATCCGCCATCCGTCAAATCCCTCCTCAAGTGATACGGTTTTGGCAGCGATGACGATTACCGAAAAGATCCTCGCCCGTGCCGCAGGCAGACAGAACGTTTCGCCTGGCGACGTGGTGTTTGCAAAAGTGGACAGGGTGATGATGCACGACGTGTCGGGGCCTGGCGTCATCAAGGTCTTTTCAGAATGGGAGAAGAAAGGGTTGAAGATGGAGAAGGTCTGGGACGCCGACAGGGTGTGGGTGACTGAGGACCATTTTGTTCCGGCGGCAGACCGCATCTCGGCAGAGAACATCATCACGCTCTCTAATTTCACCAAAAAGTACGGGATAAGGAAGCACTTCAAGTATGGCCTCGGCCAGTACGGGATCTGCCACACCCTGTCCCACGAGGAGGCGATGGTGCTCCCGGGAGAGGTGTACGTGGGAGGCGACTCTCACACAAACACCACAGGTGCGATGGGCGCCTTTGCGGCGGGCCTTGGTCACACCGACGTGGCCTATGTGCTAATGAACGGTGAGATATGGTTCAAGATCCCCGAAACGATGATGTTCAGAGTTGAAGGAAACAAGCCAGACCACATCATGGCAAAAGACATTATCCTAAAGGTGATAGGCGAGATCGGCACAGACGGCGCCAACTACAAGGCGATGCAGTTTGCAGGTAGCGTCGTGAAAAAGCTATCGATGGAAGAGCGCCTGACGCTTACGAACATGACTACGGAGGCGGGCGCCAAGAACGGCATAATCGAGCCTGACGAGACTACGTACGCTTATCTGCGCGAGCGCACCGACGCCCAGTACTCACCGGTACACGGCGACGAGGATGCGATGTATTCCGAGACATTTACCATAGAAGTTGAAAAGATGGAACCCACGATAGCCAAGCCGTTCTCGCCCGGCAACGTCTCTGCCGCAAGGGAGCTCCAAGGGACGGAGCTCGACAAAGCGTACATTGGTTCATGCACGGGCGCCAAGCTCGACGACTTGAGGGCTGCTGCAAAGATACTGAAGGGCAGAAAGGTCAAGATCCGCACCGAGGTGCTGCCGGCGGCGCAGTCGATATACGTAAAGGCCATGAAGGAGGGCCTGGTAGAGATATTCATGGAGGCGGGCGCAGTGGTCGGCCCTCCGACTTGTGGCGCTTGCTGCGGTGCGCATATGGGGGTGCTTGGCAAGGGCGAGATATGCATAAGCACGACAAACCGCAACTTTCCAGGTAGGATGGGCCATGTCGAATCGCAGACGTACCTAGCCTCCCCGGTGGTAGTGGCGGCATCGGCTTTGACCGGCAAGATAACCGACCCAAGGGACGTGAGAAACTACCAATGACAACAATGAACAAAGGTTCTTCTCTATTGAAAGGTGCGGCCCACAAGTATGAAAGGGACAACATTGACACCGATGTCATCATCCCCGGGCCGTACCTAAAGATCCACGACCACAAAGAGCTTGCGAAGCACGCGATGGAAGGCATTGACCCCAAGTTCCCGGAGAAGGTCCACCAGGGCGACTTTCTCGTCACGGGAAGCAATTTTGGCTGCGGCTCCAGCAGGGAGCACGCGCCCATCGCGCTCTCGCAGACAGGCATCAGGGCGATACTTGCACCGACGTTTGCAAGGATATTCTACCGCAACGCGGTGGACGGCGGGTACCTCCTTCCGATAGAGGTGGACGCAGAGACTGTGAAAAAGATATCCGACATGGACGAGCTTGAAATCGACCTTGCAAGCAACAGGATTACAAACCTCACAAAGGGCGAGCGGTATCCCATGAAGCCGTTCCCTGAGCTCATCGCCAAGATAGTCGAGGCAGGCGGGCTCATGAAGTACAAAAAACCGACACAGCAACAATAATAATAATGACAGGGAAGAAGAAAGGCAGGCTAGAAGAGGTCTTTAGCAGGGCGCTCCACGCCGACGACCCTTCCCTCTATATTGTCAGCTACCGCGACTTTGACCGCATTGTAGAAGTGCCGCTGCAGGAATTCGTTTCGCTGTCGGAGAATTTTTCAGTCATACCGGCAAGCAGGATAGCAAGGATAAGGCGCGGCGACAAGACGCTGTACGTCAAATCAGGACTCTAGGATCCACCCTTCACCAAGAGCCGCCTTTTCGCCCGTCGCAGTCGCATAGCGCCACACGCGCATATCGTCGTCCTCTACCCTCACCGCGGCCTTGATCTTGGAAAGTGATTCGAGTTCGCCCTGCAGCCCTTCGAGGCTTGTACACATAGAACTATCAGGACGGTGCCTGCAGAACTGGCAGTGGGGGTCCAGGGTCGCGCCCTTTTTCTTGTCCGCGCCGATCACGGGATAAGCGCTGCAGGCAAGGGGTCTCTGGGCGTATATGCTACATGCAAAGCCGCCGTGGGGGGAGCGCCGGTAATGGTCAAGGAACGGGCACCAGTCCCCGTCCTTTTCGTGCCTGCCCATCATCTGGTATGCGATTATTTTTTCAGGGCCAGTCGAGCTTCTTCCCACACCAAGCCGAGGCAGTATTTTGATTTCAACCTCCTTTTCCCTTGCGAGTTTTTCCATCCTGCCTTTCTCTTCCGGCAGCAGAAGCACACCTATCTTGCCGAAGTCAGTAGACGGGTAGTATTCGCGATAGATGCAGCAGTCCGAGCAGCCCTCCACGCAGGAGAATTTTTCTTTCCTCACTGGCTGCTTCTTCTTTTTTCTCCCTACTTCTGCTGCTCTTCTTTTTCTTGGACCAGTGATGTTGTTATGCATTGCCACTCTACCGAGTCCTTGGCAAGCTCTGACAGCTGCAAAAACGCAATGTCGTAGACTGATTTTGACTTTTTCAGGATCTCAAGGTCGAATTTCTTTATGCTGCCGTCGCGCTCTTTTCTTTTGGGGTCGGTGTTTTCCTTGTATATCCCAAACCGGAGCATCGCCTTTTTCTCGTAGCCCTCCTTGAAGCGCCGGTAGTTCTCGGACATTTGGACCTTTTTCACAAAGCCGGTGTTATCCTTCTTGTAATCAGAGCCGCCATACAAGATGAACCAGTAGTGGTCGCCGTCTTCGACGAAGCGCAGCTTTATCTGGTCGTCTGGCCACCAGTCAATGGTCTTTTTCCAGAGCTTAAAGGCAGGCATCTTGTCTGAAAAGAGAGGAAAAACGTTCATGTAGACGTCGTGGTAGCGGTAGCCGACGCCCACAAAATCCCGAAACCACGTTATCGTGGCGGGCTTGAGACTGTCATTGATGTTATTGTTGCTCAAATCGATTTATGGTTCTGCTTTTGTACTGGTCCTATAAAAGCCACGTTCCAGTACACTACCTTACAGAAGCTTTTTACGTAATCCTTATTATGGTGTTTAATACCTCATCCACCGATGGCGCCTTACCGTAATAGCGTCAAGATACTCGGTGATGTGCTCCAGATTACCGACGAGCATGGCAGGGGCGGCGTAAACATTACGTCACTTCTTAGAAAGGCCAACCTCTCATACGGGAGGCTGACAACAGTCGCAGAAAGGCTCATGCAGGCAGGGCTCATACAAGAGCAAGTGCTGGAAGGACAGAGGATATACATCATCACCCCGCAGGGCAAGGAATATCTGCATAGGTACAACCAGTTTGCAGAAATGGCAAACTCGTTTGGCTTGAACCTCTAGCACAGGGTTCCGTCGCAGGCGAAAAGGAAGAAAAGATATACAGCCTTACCACTACTACAACTTTTCAACCGCTTCAATGTGGCATTCATGACCTCGGTGTTCCACGTCGAGCTTTTTTGCCTCGTCGCGGGTTATCGGAAAGCGCTCGTTCATCAGGTGCTCCTCTCCTACTTTTTCCAGGATGACCTTTTTGCAGGTGTCGCAGACAAGCTGCATCGTTATGATACCCATATGTTTGACGGACGCTCAAAATGGCGTGCAATTGGTATTTAGACTATACGCTACACATGATACCATCAGCAGGTAGGTTTTTAATGGATAAACGACTAGTCCGGGTCGTTTTATAAAATGCAGGCAAACCACCAGCAGCAACATCTTGACGAAATGGATAAAAAGTTGCTGAATGACGTCCAGTGGATTTTCCCGCTTTCAGACAGGCCCTACTTAGAGTTAGCAAAGAACTATGACATTTCCGAAGATGAAGTGATGCGCAGGATAAGCGAATTAAAAAAACTTGGACTCATCAGGCAGATAAACGCCATCTTTGACACCAGGCGCCTCGGGTACAAGAGCGCGCTGATCGCCTTTGCAGTCGCGCCGGAAAAGCTCGATTCTGTCGCAGAAAAGGTAAACGAGCACCCTGGCGTCAGCCACAACTATGAGCGCAACCACGAATATAACATGTGGTTCACCCTTGCAGTGCCGCCCGACTCGGACATGAAGGACGAGCTGGACAGGATGGCCGCACTGGACGGCGTCATAAAATACCGCCTGCTCCCGACGCTTAAAATGTACAAGATAGGCGTCAAGCTGGACATGGTCAACGTGGACGCGGAAAAGCCCAAGCCCACTGACGAGGTCAAGGAGCTTAACCCCGACAGGCTGGAGATAACCGAGCGCGATAAGGAGTTTGTGCGCGAGCTGCAAAAAGATCTGCCCGTGGTCAGAGAGCCGTTCAAGCAAATGGCTCAGAATCTGGGCATAACCACCCAGGAGCTGTTCGCCAAGGCCAAAGAATATGAAAAGGTCGGCCTGATGCGCAGGTTTGCCGCGATACTACGCCACCGCGACGCCGGCTTTGTCGCAAACGGCATGGTTGTGTGGAACGTGCCCGAAGACATTGTAGACGACGTCGGCTTAAAGCTCGCGGCGTTCCCTCAGGTGAGCCACTGCTACAGGAGGCCGGTATACCCCGACTGGAAATATAACGTATTTTCGATGGTTCACGCAAGGTCGCTAGAGGCCGCTGAAAAAATGGCAGTCGAGATGGCAGGTCAGATCGGCGTGAGCGACTACAAGATCCTCTTTAGCTCCCGCGAGTTCAAAAAAGAGAGGGTCAAGTACTTTGTCTAGGATTGCCTAGATGGTACGCTACGACAAAGTAGGAGAGGAGGGCTTGACATAAAAGTTCTTTTCGTACATCTCCTCTAGCTGCGCGGCCTCGGGTGCCGACAGGTACCTGCCGTCTGAAAGGGCGGCAAACATTTCTATCTCTTCTGTGCTCACTATCGTCGGTAGGACCACAGAAACCTGCGGCTGCGATAGGATGAACTTTATCGCGAGTTCGGTTATGCTCCACCCTTTGCTGCTTGCAAGAGGCTTCATATTGTCGATTTTCTGCACCGCCTCCTTGATGAACTCCTGCTTGCGGAAGCTGCGGTGGTCGTCTTTGTCAAACTTTGTCTCGGCAGTCACCTTGCCGGTCAGCAGGCCCGAAGCGTCAGGCACCCGCACCATTATCCCGACGTCGTTCTGCGCCGCTGCCTTCATCAGGTCGCGGCCAGGATCCTGCTCCAGAACGTTGTAGACGGTCTGCAGGCAGGTGATGTTGCGGTTCGTTATCGAAAACAGCCCCTCATCGCGCCAGCCGATTGCGGGGCCAAGCGCCACACCGTGACTCTTTATCGTCCCCTTTTTCACAAGGTCATCCAGGGATGTAAACAGCTCATCGTTCTGGATGGCGTCCATCTTGGGGTTGTGCAGGCTGTAGACATCAACATAGTCAGTCTGCAGACGTTCGAGGCTCTTTTTGAGCGCCACCTGGAGGAATTCAGAGTCGTGCTTTTGGGGGAGCTCCTGGTGGCCGATCTGCTCTGCGCCGTACAGGTCGTAGCCCCACTTTGTGGAGTAGACCACTTCGTTTCGCATATCCTTGAATGCCTCGCCCATCAGCCTCTCGCTCTTGCCCTTGCCATACATGTCAGCAGTTTCAAAAAAGTTGATGCCCACGTCGTACGCCTTTTTCAGCATGCGCACAGCCTCTGCGTCGTCTATCTTTTTGCCCCACCAGTCAAGACCAATAGTCCACGCGCCAAAGCCTACCTCGCTCACCTTGATACCGCTCTTGCCCAGTCTCCGGTACTTCATGGTTTATTGCAAGACCTCCATAACCTCTTTTGTCACGCTGTCAAACGTCGCGTCGTCGACCGCGGGTCTGCCGCCTGCAGTCGCTTCAAGCTCTACAGGTATCCATGACTTGCAGCCGGCCCATTCTTCTTTTGTATTTATCTTAATTTGGCTAGAAGTAGGGAGGTTGTGAACTCGCACCAGTATCACGCTCATTGGCTTCTTTGGGTTGTACGCCATCCGTGCATTAACATAGCTTTCGTTCCATATATGGTATTTCTCTAGCTTTTTCAGGACAGAGGGGTTGCTTACCTCCCTGACCAGCCTGGCTTCGGCATAGCTGGTCAGCAGGTTCGTGCCGGCCGGCGGCTGCTCTCGGAGGACGTCGTCAAGCTTGCCTGCATAATCCTGCTGCAGGTGCTCTTTTGCCTGGTGCTCGTACGTTGGGAACAGCATGAACTTTTCGTGCTTTTTTACCTCAAAACCCTGCCGGAATTCCAAGATGCCGCCCTTGCGCAGGAGAACCGTCTGCCTGCCTTC
>DASZTR010000156.1:0-8268 GCA_035547955.1 Nitrososphaera sp.
TTTTGACCTTGCGAAAAAGGCAGTAAGGATCAACAGCGCGACGCAGATAGCAGTAACGAAGCTGGACGTGTTGTTCCCGTCGTGTGCAGGTGCGCGCCAGTACGAAAAGATGCCAGTCGACGCAAGAAAGTTCATTGAGGACATAGAAGGCGAGCTGGGCGTAAAGGTGACACTCATCGGGACAGGGCCTGATCTCGATGACATTGTCGACAGAAGAAGTGTAGAAAAAGCTACCATTACTAGATGATAGGGCCTTTTGCCAAGAGCGCCTTGAGCGCATCGCGGCATTCGCGCAGCTCATAAAGCAGTTTTTTCATGTCGCCCTCCTCTTCAGGGTTGAGGTGGTCTAGTTTTTCCTTGGCGACAAGCAGCAGGTCTTTTCTTTCTGTAGTCCTCTTTGGCACAGGGGGTGCCTGCTCGTGCTCAAGGCCATGCCGCAGTTTTATGTCCAGTATCGCATACTCGACTGCGACGTAGGCTCGCCAGAGCGACGTGGGGTCTTGTTCTACAGGTTCTGCTGCAAGTACTTGCCGTGCCTGCTCTACAAGGTCGCGCGTCTTGCCCACCGACATGTCACGGTGTAAAGAAAAGGGCGGATGACTTTAATACTGTATGCTTTAACCATAAGGCGATTCGATTTGCGCCTCAAAGCCCCGGTGTACATACCACTTGCCAGCCTCAAGGATTTTGGCAGGCTGGTATGCGCGCTAGAGCGCGCTCCCATACCGTCCTTTGCCCTCACGGTCGGCGAGGGAAAGCAGATGCTTGCGGCGCAGCTGGACATCATGAACGGCAGACCTGTCATCTATTTTGCAGAAGCAGAGGCAGGGAATTATTCGCAATACCTCGCTTATAGGGCATCAAACGGCATCGAGGAAGTCACGCTTGCCGATTCCGTGGGGAATCCGACGTTTGTCTACTCGCCTATCCTCAAAATTGAAAAGCTCCCGCCGGCGCTTGCAAAGTTTGGCAAGGTGGAAAAGGGGGCGGGCTATACCGTGATAAAGCTGAAAGACATGGCGAGCTTGGCCAAGGTCGCAGCATATAAAACGATATACGAAGAGGCGCCGCTGCCGCTATTTCTCATAAAGCGAGAGCGCAGCAAGACGACAATAATCGGCACTATCATGAGCGTCAGCGAGAACGATTCGCTGTCGTACTTTTATTACGTGCCCCTCTCATCCGAGCCGGCAGAGCCCTTTTTGCGATATGCCAGTCAGAGGCCAGAGCAGCCGGCGTTCTGCACGAGCCTAGATGAGCACGGCTACATCTACTTGAAAGTGATAAGGCTTGTGGCGGACCACCCGCTGGTAAAGGCCTATGACTAGACCTTCCTCCTTTTCCTCTTCCTCACATTCTTCTTCATCTTTCTCGCTGCGTATG
Organism: Nitrososphaera sp.; assembly: GCA_035547955.1. Classification (GTDB taxonomy): domain Archaea; phylum Thermoproteota; class Nitrososphaeria; order Nitrososphaerales; family Nitrososphaeraceae; genus Nitrososphaera. Next base: position 1,384 of record DASZTR010000156.1, read on the forward strand.
GCTGAGGCTGCAAGGAAAAAAAAGAGCAAAGTTGTAGTCGCGCTTGACCCTGCTGCAGACAGGCGCGACCCAGAGCAGTTTGCGACAAAAGTGATAGACGCGGTGGCGGACGACGCCTGCGCGGTCAAGATAAACTTTCACCTCCTGCTCCCTCTGTCGTTAAAGGAAATTGCAAAAGTGACAAAGAAGGCACACAGCCATGGCCTCTTATGCATAGCCGACATCAAGCTAAACGACATCAGCGACACCAACGAGGTCGCGCTTGTGCACCTTGCCAGGATGGGCTTTGACGCCGTGATAGCAAACCCGTTCATGGGCGCAAACACCCTTGTCCTGCTTGCGAAAAAGGCGCGCTCACTTGGGATGGGGGTCATTGCGCTCGTGTACATGAGCCATCCGGACGCGCAAGACGGGTACGGCCTACATGCGTACGGTGGCGACATGATGTACAGGATATTTCTTGACAGGGCCATCAAGGCAAAGGTCGACGGCATTGTAGTCGGCGCGACGCAGACAGACATACTGAAGGAGATATCCAGAAAAAGAAAAGAGCTCCGGATTTTGTTGCCGGTGTACTCGCCGGGCGTCGGCGCCCAGGGAGGCGGCGCAAGACAGGCTGTACAAAGCGGCTCGGACTACTTGATAATCGGACGGTCAATAGTCCGGGCAAAGGATCCGAGGGTGGCTGCGCGCCAGTTCAAGCTTGCGGCAGTCAATGGCGACGACGATAATGATGGCGGCAGTAGTGGTCTTGTTCCATCATAATCTATTGCTTATCCTCCTTCACGAATTGCACCGCTGCTTCAAGTGCACTCTTGGCGTTACTATAGGTAAGCTGTTCTATCGCATCTTCATAATTTTTCCATGCAAAGCCGATGTGCTCGTGGGATATCTTGATCTCCCTCGTCTTTGTCCTGACCAAAAAGAGCGAGACCTGCTTTTCTACGAGCCTGCGCGCCTTTCTATATCTATACGATATCACACGCCTAAAACCTTCTACAAACTCGATGTCGGTAATGCCAGTCTCTTCCCTGATTTCTCGCACTGCCGCCTCCTTTTCGGTCTCGCCGGCCTCTATGTTGCCCTTTGGGAAATCCCAGTGGCCTGCCGTATAGTGCAAAAGGAGATATTCGGGCTTGCCCTTTGACGGAACGAAAACTACTACCGCGCCAGCAGAATGCTCGTCAACTACCACATCATCAGGTCGGCAAGCTTGTTTGTATATGTTTTACTTATCATTCTTCTTCCTCGCCGTCGTTTTCTTCCTGCCCTTGCTGCTCTTGTTCTTCTCCCTTCCGTCCGCCGGCACCTGTGTTAGGCGGCGCATAGTCATGAATGTCCTCCCACTCCTCCTGCGTCATCCAGTAGCCACAGAACCACTTTTTTTGCTGCGTCTGAGCGTCAAGCTCGCCATGCTCGGGCGTCATTTGTTTGTAGTATAACCTCTTTCAGAGTAGGAAAGAAACGAGCGCATTATTTATTATTATTATTTTATTATAATAATACACACACACGCATATGCGCGTCTCTTTTTTTTCAGTTGCTGTCATTATCATCATCGCTATTGTTGTCGTTGTCTGTTTTCCTCATAGGGCCTGTGCTAGTAGTCGCCTGCTGTTCGCCTCCACGCCTGTGCCTAAAGTGCTGGTATAGGAATGCGGCCGCCACCAGCGACACTGCAAGCCCTATCAAGAGCGATGACACCAGCGTAAATGGGCTAGTGGACAGCGTGAGCACGTCAGTGAACTGGAGCACGGGTATGTAAAGCAGCCCGAGCACGACTAGGCGCAGTATGTCGGCCATCGCGTGCGAGCTCCCCTTCAGCCAGTTGCTCAGGAGCACGCCGGCCATTATCGTGGCTATCCCTATCCACATCATGGTTATCATGCCCTTGGCAAAGCTCCCGACGACGGTCTTGTTGGTTATTAGCTGCAGCGCGTTCATCTGGGAGACGGGGATGTCGTGCGGTATGCTAGAGACACCGTTTGCAATGCCTGCAAGCATGATAAGCACCCCTCCAATTACGGAGAATATCTTGATAAAGTCGGTAGGGCCCATCTTGCCGAGCGAGCTTATCGCCCTGTCGACATCAAAGGCGCGTACCATGAACGCGCCGCCGAGGATTGCCAGTATCATCACGGTAAGCCACTTTGTCGCATCAAATGCCACCGCCAGGCCCCCTGCAAGGAGCAGCGTCCCGGGCACGCCAAGGAAGAACTTGCTGTACTGCGGGTCGTACATCATAGCCTTCAGGTAGCGCCCAAACACCGCGTACGAGTATTCCACGCTCCTGCTGTGGCGAATGATAATGCGCTGGACCGACACCACGGGCACCCTTGACTGTATGACAGGGAGCACTGTCTCGTCGTCTTCGCCGTCAGAAACAATGACTGCGCCGGTCGCGTTGTATTTATCAAGGATGGCCTGGACTTCGCGGCTTATCTTTTCGTCAGCCTCGACTCCCCTGTTAAACTTGCCGGCCACAACCGCGACTTCGACGTTGTAGCCCTTGCTCACCAGCTCCTCATAGGTCTTGACCGCGCCGAAAATGGCGTTGCCGTCGGCGTCCTCCGGGTCTTCTATTGCGAGGCGGGTGCCGGCGTTTATGCATTGGTCGCGGCCCACAATGGGCGTCTCTATGCCGCCCTTTGTTCCGATGTCGTCATCCCTGTCAATGCAGAGGACAAGTAGCCTGCTCTGTGTGGAGTCTTGGCTCTTTGAGACTTCCAGCTTGTGGTTGCGGGCATAATAATCAGGCTGGCTTGGCATCCGGGGATATTTTACAGGTTGCCCTAACAGCTTAATTAATTTAATCAACGTTTGCAGAGGTTATTTGGTTTAATTGGTTAGGGTGGGGCGAGGTACGGCAGTGAGGGAGAGTACATGAGAGAAGAGAGGAGAAAAGAGGAGAAAAACCTCAAAAATGGCGAAAGCCAACGCACACCAGGTAAAGCTCCGAGCTTTCCTGCCTGCTGGCGGTGGGTTTGCTCACCAGCACCTTACCAAAGCTTGCTTTCATCTCACCCTTCAGCTCGTTGAGGAATTCTCCCTCAAACACTTTGAAAACTGCATTACCGCCGACTTTTAGCACCTGTTTTGCAAGCGCAAGGGCGCTCCTTGTGAGGTCAATCTGCCGCGCATGGTCCACCTCCCACATGCCGCTGACGTTTGGCGCAAGGTCGGACAGAATGACGTCGGCTTTTTCCGCCCCCAAAGCTTCTATTATTTTGCCAACGGCGACAGGGTCATCAATGCTACCCTGCAGAATCGTAGAGTCTGCCACGGGCTCTACCTCCTTGAGGTCGATTCCTACTACTCTTCCCCCCGGGCCGACCTCCTTTGTAGCTACCTGTACCCATCCTCCGGGCGCGCAGCCAATGTCGACTATTCTGTTTCCGCGCTTGAGAATGCGATAAGAATCGTTTATCTGCTTTAGCTTGTACGCAGCTCTGCTCCGGTAGCCCTGGTCTTTTGCAAGGCGCCTGTAATGATCCCTACGGGCGTCTGCAAGTCTCATTTAGAAGAGTCTTCTGCCTTAGAAAAGGTTGCTGTTGTTGCCATGGTGGTGGCAGCAGTAGTAGCAGCTGGCAATAATAGCGGAGATGACGAGGAGGAGGAAGGAGAAGAAAGCGAAGATGGATGTTGATCCTGTTGTTGATGGTGCCTCCTCTGCTGGTTGGCCATGTCAAGGGACAGCACCAGCCAATCCTCTATGAGGTTGCACGTGATTGGGCTGTACGAGCCGTCGATGGAGCACATGTGCTCCACGGGACAGGTGAGGCATGGCGCATTTTCGACGCTGCTGGTGTCGATTGGCAATTTCGTGGCAAAAAGCTTGTAAGTCCACCTGCCGTTTTCCAGCATCTTTTCCCTCCTAATGAGGGCCCGGCGCTCTAGGCGGATTGCCACCCGCGAGCCGTCGCGGCTTGTCAGCTCAAGCTCCTTCCAGAGCTCTGATTGCAATATCCCACCCTTGCCGTTAGAGACAATGGTGCGAAAGACCTTGCCAGTCAGATCCTCAATCTGGGCGTCATTTAGTTTCAAATACAGCAACTACCCCGAAGATACATTTCTTGACGCATAACTGATAAATAATCCTTTTTGGCCAAGCACTCTTGTACGCGGCCAAAAAAGAAGAAGAAACTTTTACTTGGCGTTTTGGTCTTGCTGGATTATCCCAAAGAGGTTGCCCTCGGTGTCTTGGCAGGTGGCAAACCAGCCAACGCCGGGTATGGCCATCTTTGGTGCGACTATTTTGCCGCCATTGTCGGCCACTTTTTTGGAGAACTCGTCAACATTTGCAACGCCTATCGTGTTCATGTTGGGCATGCTCTGCTGGCCCCTCTTTGAGATGCCGCCATTTATGCCCGGCTCGCTCTTGTCGTCGCCGGTTGTGCACATCCAGTACTCCATGGGCCCGTCCCATTTTTCAAACTTCCATCCAAACACGTTGTTATAGAACTTGGTTGCCCTTTCAGGATTGTCCGCCGTCAGGTCGAAATGTATCGGTCTTGGCATATCGGTAGCACCGAGTAGATCGGTGAAATATTTAAGGTTGCTTACCAAAAGTAAGCAGGGTAAAGAAGGTTATCGGGCCTACTTGTTGCGCTTTTTGACCCCGAATATCTTGTTGAAATACTCTGGGTTTTCCTGCGTTATCTCGGCCGCCTCTCCCTCCTTGACGTTTGCAAGGTTCTTGGCAAGCTTTTTCTTGTATTCCAGCTGCATCTGCCTTGCTATCTGGATCCTCTGTGCCTGAGGCGAGCCGGCGCCGTGCATCGATTCTGTCAGGTAGCCCACCGCGTTGCGGCCAAGCGTCATGTTCTCGATGAGGCGCAGCATCCTTATCCTGCTCTCCGTAGATACACCCTTACGCCCTTTCAGGTATTTCTCAAGCATTGGGCCAGTTTCAGGCCCGCGAAAGTCCTTTTCAGAGGGGAGCGTTACCATGAGACCGCCGGCGATGTCTTGCGCCAGCCTGCTGATCTCATAGGGGAATTTCGTCACGTTGTGCTTGCAGACATTGGCCAGCATGTCATCGCACTGCCAGTTTCCAGACGCCGTCTGGTGCGCCATGTAAGATGACGCGATCCCAGCGCCAAATATCGTCTCATTGAGGTGCGTCATCTCCACGAGCTTGTCCTTGATGTGGGAGGCACTTGCAACTCCGTTATAGTCCGCGACTGCGGCCGCGGCGCCTATCAGCACGTCGCCAAGGCCCGTCTTGCAGACATACGAGCGCCGGTGGTAACAGGTAAAGCGCTCTACAAGCATGGCGGCATATTCGAATTCGCCGTCCAGAAAGATGAGCTCGTTTGGAATGAAAACGTTTTCGAATATTATCATGGCCTCCTGGCCCCCGAACTTGCTGTTGCCGGCGTCAATGTCGCCTTCCTCCATCGACCGTGTGTCGCACGACTGCCTGCCATAGATGTAGGTGATGCCCGGCGCATCGACAGGGACTGCACCCACTATGGCATAGTCCTTGTCCTCAGCCTTTAGGCGCATGGTCGGCATGACGAGTATCCAGTGCGAGTTGATGCAGCCGGTCTGATGCGCCTTGGCCCCTGTGATATAGACGCCTTTTTTGTCCCTCTTGACAATGTGCACGAACATATCTGGGTCGGGCTGCTGCGACGGCGAGAGGCTCCTATCGCCCTTGACGTCCGTCATGGCGCCTCCTATGACATAGTTCTCGCGCTGGATCATCTTGATGAACTCCTTAAGCCGCGAGTGGTACTGCGTGCCGTACTTTTGGTCTACTTCGTAAGTGGTAGAATACAGTGAATTTAGCGCGTCCATGCCGACACAGCGCTGGAAGCACGTGCCTGTCAACTGACCCAGGCGGCGCTGCATCTTGTTCTGGTTCACAAGATCCTCGGCGCTTTCTGCGATGTGGAGGAACCTGTTCACCTGCAGGCCGCCGGATATAGACGACTTGGCGCCAGCCATTTCTGGCTCGGCGTTTGCTAGGTCGTACGTGGCGGCTACTGCGTTAATGGAAGGCCGGATCATCGGATGGTCTACCGGCTCCTTTACAAGCTGCCCAAAAAGGTATACTTTGAGTTTTCTTCCCCTGAGGCTCTCTACATATTCGGCCCCATTCTTTATCGGCATATAATGAGGTACTTTGCAATGTTCTTATTTATATCTTCCAGCTTTGGTTCTATAATAGAGAAAGTCGCTTGTTTCCTCAGCGTTAGCATGAGAAATTCAATGCGCGATAGATCAGCTGACTGACCGATGTGGCTTTCAATAATAAAGGCCTAACGACGCTGTATGTATATGTGCGTGTGTGCATGATTATTGCGGCAAGCCCAGAATAAAAGAGAGAAGAGAGAAGAGACGGCAATAATGGCAAAAAAAATGTCTTAATGCAGATGTCTCTATTGTATGTATGACTGGCTTGCCCTGTCAAATTTCTTGATCACTTGGAACTCGCGGCCAAACTGCGTCTGCATCATGTTACGTAGCTGCGGGAACAACGACGACGGGTCTTCCTTGGCCATTTTGGTAGAGCTATGGTCTTCTCCAAGCACTGCCTTGCACAGGTCATAGGTCATCTGGCGTACAATGTTCTCATCGACGATGCCGAGACTGTGTAGATATTCATGAGCAAGAACCATGAACACGTACGCGTTGTACTCTGCTTCAGATCCGGAAATCCTGCGGATTGCGGCAAGCACGTGGCTGTTCATGACGATCACGTTTGATCCGAGGATGTGATAGGCGCCAAGGTTTGTAGGCATGACCTGCAGTATCAAGCTCAGACCGGCCCTGTGCATCTTGAATTTTTCATAGATGGCACTCTTGACAAGCTCAAATGCTTCGTCAAAATCCTTAAGCCCTGCGACTCTGGCCCGGAACTCTGCCTGTGACTGCATA
>DASZTR010000157.1:0-4265 GCA_035547955.1 Nitrososphaera sp.
GACTAGAAGAGTTGTAATAAAATATCATATTAACGCCGATACGGCTGACGATACTAAAAGCACAAGAATTAAACACCCATTAAATCTTAGCAGGCGCAACAGATGCCGTCCAAACCGTGCATATTCTGCTCTATAATAGCAGGCCAGTTGCCAAGTGTCCTAGTCTATAAGGATGAGGAATTATTTGTAATAATGGACAAGTACCCAATAAACCCGGGCCACACGCTTGTAATCCCCGTCAGGCACCACGACACCCTTTTGGACATGCCACCGGCCGAGGTTGGTAGTCTGTATGCAGTGGTGCCGAGGATAGCAAGTGCAGTAGTGGCAGCTGTTGGCGCTGACGGGTTCAACGTCGGTCAGAACAATGGCATTGCAGCAAATCAGATAATCCCTCATGTACACGTGCACATCGTGCCCCGGTTTGCAGATGACAGCCCCGACGGCAGGTGGCCCGCAAGGCGCGTTGCCCAAGAAGAGGATCTGGAGAAGACGGCGCAAAAAGTGAGGCAAAAGCTGGAGCCGTTGCAGGCAAAATAGAGGGAGAGATAACCGGAGATAAAAAGAATTACTTTTTCTTGTCTTTTTTCTTGGGCTCTTGTTCCTCCATTTCTGAATCATTAAATACCTTCAGATCGACCGGCTTTTTCATCCTATTCTTGAACTTCACAAGGTATTCCTCGGCGTCTTCTTTTTTCTCAAATTTCGCCTCTCCCCGGAAAGACCCGTTCTCATCTATGAGGCTCACTGTTCCCCATATGCCGTTCTTACCCAGTTTTTTGACTGAAAACATAAAGCGCAAGTTATTTCTGGTACGGATATTTAAGAAAGCCGGAACTTTGCTCAACTAGTTTCCTTAGCAAAGCTGCAAAGGTGCACCACCAACTTGATAAAGAAGCTTTGAAAATACTAGTTCGGCTTTGAGCTCGGGAAATAATTCTGAAGCAAGATTTACCATAAACGTCAAGGAGGGCAGAGTGGAGCTAGAGGGCAAGGAGAGCTTCGTCGATAAGCACCTTGAAAAATTCGAGGAGATATTCAAGATGGCAGTAAAGGAGGCGATAACAAGCGGCATGCAGCAGCAAAACTTTGCCCTAAAGGCGCAGATCGCGCTTCCGCAGGAGGTAAACGAGGTGCCGATTCAGCAGCAACAGCAACAATTGCAGCAGTATGTGCCAGACGGCCATGCTGCCGCATCTTTCCCTTTGGTGCCAAAGCAGGCTGCAAGTGCTGTCCCAACGCGGCAACACGCCCCACGCACCTCGCCCACGCTCCCGCCGATACCGGTCGACTTGAAGGCAAACGAGAGCAAGCCGGGCCTGCGCGAATTCTATGCAGAGAAAAAACCCCAGAGCCACTATGAAAAGGCGGCAGTGTTTGCATACTATATCACAAAATTCAACAAGCAGCAAGAGGTCAAGTTCGGCGAGATACTTTCGTGCTACGAGGAAGTCAACGAGAAAAAGCCGAGTGTGACTGACATCGTGAAGAACTCTATACGTTACAAGGGTTGGTTGGAACAAGGCTCTGACAAGTTTTCCACGCGCCTGACTATCTCAGGCGAGAACTATGTCAAGTTTGACATGCCAAAAAAGAACGATGTCAATTAATTAACTAGCTAGCCACCTAAGCGCGCCACCAATCAAAGCCGACGTACTCCACCTTCTTTTCCGTCACTTTCGGTATTGCCAGTATGAACTGTTTTTTCACCGTGGTTGCAAGCCTGCCAGCAAGGACTATGCCTGTCGCAGTCATCTCTTCGGTAGCCCGGAACACCTGCACGAGATAGGGCGCGTGGTCGATCCCAGGCCCCCGCTCATATACCGCAAAGTCGCAGCCGAACTTTATCCCCGGCGAGACGACGTATCCCTTTTCGCGCAGGTCCACGAAAACCAGGTACTTGGCTTCAAAATCGACGTACTGTTTTTTACAGATCCTCTTAATCTCCGTCTGCGAAACGGGCCTGCTGTTGCTGCTGTACATCTGGGATATCTTTAGCCTGCCCGTCTCTGCAAGGTAGCAGCCCTCCATCAGGTCGAGCACCAGAGGAGCTTCAAACTCCACGCCCTTAGGCTTTGGCACCCCGATGGGCTTGCCGTAATACCCCGTCCCGTACAGCTGACGCGATTCTGCAATGTCCCAGACTATTATCCTGTTTCCAAAGAGCCGGCCGTGTATAGTCATTGGTGCTGTCGTCGACATTCACACCTCATTATCATTACCTTTGCTTTGTTCTTACATCCCAAGCGCAAGTATGGTAAATGAATCTGACGCTTCTTGGCACTTGTCCACCATTCCCTCTATGCCTTCTACAGCATCCTTGAATAACAGAAGGTCTTTGTTGTTCGCTATCTCGCCGAGCGCCCTGATTATCATCGCCCTGTACTTGGCATCCACTTGGTGTTCGAGTTTTTGCATTTCCTGCGCAAGCTCAAACATGCTTGCAGGGTTTATCGAAAGCGCCCTGCCCATCTCGTTCAGTTTGAAACTCGCGTCGACGACCATCCCGACCAGCTCCTGCAGGTCTGTATCGCACTGTGCCTTTTTGAGCGTCTCACCCTTCATGTTTGAAAGCCGGAAAGCAATGCCGTTGATGTAGCCTGCGACGTCGTCCATTAGATACGCCGTGCGCAGGATATCTTCCCTGTTTGCCATCAGCCCGCCAAGCTCTGACACTTCGCGGGTTATCTTGCGCCGGAGGTTCTCCACCTCTTCTTCGTTGTTGCGCATGCGCTCAAGGCACGCCTGCATGTCGTTGTTATCGTCTTTGATAAGCGACGAGGTGAGCGTTGAAAGGTCTCGCGCAGAGCCTAGAATCTTGCCTATTTCGTCCTGCAAAATGGCAAGCGCCTTCCTCTTGGCCTGCACCTCAAGTTCTCCGCTATACATGTGTGTTTGCACACCTAACCGCCGGCTAGCTAATTAATCCTTTTGATGAGGGGCAATAAAGCTGGACCACAGATGATTATTCAATGTTTCAACCCTAGAATCCCCTATCGCAATCAATTACTTTAACCCTGATGCATTTGTAGAAATCACATATGAAGACTGTCGCCTTTGAAGGCCGCATGGCAAAATTATTGCTCATGATCGTTGGTGCAGCGCCGAGTCTTAACGCCCATACTCTTGACGAAGCAAAAAAAGTCCAAGTGTGTGGTGTTCCTGCTTGACAAAATTCAACGGGTGAGTCTGTGTGGGCGACGGTCACTAAAAGCGTCGCAGGAACTTTGGTCTTAGCATCTCTGGACGTGACTTTAGCCCTGCTAGGAGCGACAGGATCTTTTCTCTGTCTTCTGGCATCATGCCGCCTATCGAATAGACGTTTGAGGCATGGTTTGCGCGGAACACCACCGGCTCTTTCGGGTCAAAGTGCCGGACCAGGCGCTCCAGCTCGTCAAGCACTTCGGCATCATCGAGGAACTCAAAAGGCTCGCCGTACTTGCTCATAAACTCGTCGTGCACTCCGTCTCCTAAGTATAATGTGAGCGCTCCAACATAGTCTGGCGCAATTTCGCTAAGCACTTTTGCCGTGTCGGCGATGTGCTCCTTGGTGTATTTCCTCCCGCCAAGACCGAGGATAACCATGCACGAAAGGATATAGCCATGCATTTTGGCTTTGTTGCAGGCCTGCACTATTGACCTGCCCGTGGCGCCCTTGGTCACCTTTTTCAACACGATGTCGTTTCCACTTTCAACGCCGACGTAGAACATGTGCAGGCCGGCGGCGCGCAGGGTTTTTAGCTCGTCGTCACTCTTTTGCAGCAGGTTCTTTGGCATGGCGTAGCAAGATATGCGTCCTATGTTCTGGAATTTTTGGTATAGGTACTGTAGTATCTGTACCAGTCTTTCAGTGGGCATGTTGAGTGCGTCTCCATCTGCAAGGAATATCCTGCGCGTGTCAGGATAGAATTTTGCCATCATGTCAATTTCCGCGCGGATCTCTTCCCACGGGCGCTCGGAGTAATTCTTGGTGCGGTACATATCGCAGAAGGAGCACTTATTGAAGGAACAGCCTAGCGTAACCTGAAATATCAGCGAATTGGCCTCAGACGGCGGCCTGTAGAGCGGATAGTCGTAGGCCAGCTCCATATACTTTCATAAAAAGAACTTCCTGATAATTATATTATGTGTTCTTTTGCCATATGCATGCGCGTGCCTGCGAGTCTCCAGTCGGATACAAAAAGCACAGTAGCCACAAAAGGATTAACCAACCTACAATAAACCCAGTAGCTTTTGAAAAAACCGATCTCTTATCAAGTCCAGAT
>DASZTR010000158.1:0-12122 GCA_035547955.1 Nitrososphaera sp.
CTGGAAGGTACGCAAGCGGCCAAAAGCGGTGCCAGATATGCGAGATATTCATTAAATGGGATGGCTTGTGGTGTCCATGCTGCGGGTACAGGCTGCGCACAAAGCCGAGGAACTTGAAGTACAAGGCAAAGCTGCGGGCCAAGGCCGCCAAGATGGTCGAGGCGCCGCCAGTCCTCACTGTCAAGAGAAAGTAGAAGTAGTAGTAGAATTAGCAGCAATACGTGGCCTTAGGCCCCTTTTTGCGGCTAAGGACATGCTCTTCTGTAGCTTCGCCAGTCTTTGTTCATCTCCAGACAGGTCCATTGCGAGCTGGATGAGCTTGGCATAGCGGGTGAAAAACGAGACGTTGCTCCTATTCCTCAGATTGTCAGCCGCGACTTTGCCTGCATAATAATAGCAGTCGGCAAGCATGCTACTTTCCAGTAGGTGCTGTATTTTGGCGCGGATGAGCCACCTGTCGTAGTCGTTTGACTTCAGTTCTAGCGTCGCTTCTATGGACCTCGTTATGCCCGGCCTCGTGGCCCGCTCTATGCCGATGCATTCAAGAGCAGCCTGGATGCCGTCGGTCATGTCTGCAGGGAGGTCTTTTACCTGCCTTGCCTGGGCGAGCTCATGCGTGGGCATGGGCCTCGTGCCGAAAACCGCAAGGGTGCCTGCGACGAGATGGTATGATGCAATCTTAAGCCACATGGCGCCTGCTGCCGCCTGATGTTGTTTCTCACTGGCAATCTTGAACCTCTGTTGGTAGAAAAGCGAGCTTGTCAGCGCCTTTCTGCCGGACGCATAGAGGGCTTTTTTGAACCTCTCTTCTCCGATGGCTTTTAAGGCCGACGAAACTGAAAACGCCTTGGAATCTGTAATTATTTCGATGTCCTTCAAGGCGACAAGGTGATCCCTTTGCCGGCCTGTGATATGCACCAGCTCTACGACGTAGTGGGCGCCGACTTTGTCGAGCCGGTCCTGACCATGCCCAAAAACTGCAATGTCATATTCGCAACAGTCGTGGGACATTTTGCCTGCCCCGGAGGCCCGGCAACCCATCAGGCCCGCTGGATGAGGCAGTTCCGCAACATATTCCCTGATCGCTTTGGGAACCAACACCATGCCAAGGGCCGGCGCAAGCATTAAAGCTTATACGGGCGACAGGGTGAAACTTGCCTGCGTAACAATAGCATGGAGAAAAACAAAAAAAAGAAGGTGACGACGATAGCGACCACCGCTGCAAGGAGAACCGGCGCCAGCGCGGCTTCTGGCCTCGCGGGCAGGATAAAGTCCGGCAAGGTGAAAATCGCTGTCTATGGCCTCGGCCACGTCGGCGCACCGATAGCATCCGTCTGGTTGCGGTTTGGGGCTCATGTCATAGGAGTTGACAAGTCGCCTTCTGTCCTTGAAAGCGCCAGGAAGGGCAGGACGCACGTGCCAGAGCCCGGCGTAAACGAGGCATTTGCAAAGGGAATCAAGCAAAAGCGGTTCTCCGTTTATGATGATCCTGTAAAGGCGTCCCAAGAGTCCCAAATCAAGATGATCTGCGTGCCAGTTCTGACAGTCGGCCAGTCGCTCTCCGCAGACCTTGGCGCAGTCAAGCAAGTCGCCTCGTCGGTGGGAAAGGGGCTCAAAAAGGGCGACCTTGTAGTGCTGAACCCGAGCGTTCCGCCTGGCACCTCTGAGGACGTGGTAATCCCGGTTCTTGAAAACGAGAGCGGGGGACTCAAGGCAGAGAGCGACTTTTTCATGGTCTACAGTCCAGAGCGCATTTACGAGGGCAGGGCGATAGAGGACATCGAGGAGCGCTACCCTGCAATTGTGTCTGGGGCCGGCCCAAAAAGCGTCGAGGCCGGTTCGAAGTTGTTCTCCCTCGTATTCAGGCGCGGCACAATGACTATGACAAACATGCGGACCGCCGAGGCCGAGAAATTGTTAGAAGGTGTGTACAGGGATGTCAACATTGCGCTTGCAAACGAGATGGCGCGCTTTTGCGAAAAGGTGGGAGTTGACTTTTGGGAGGCGCGAGAGGGAGCAAACTCGCAGCCGTTCTGCCACATACACAAGCCCGGAGTCGGAGTCGGTGGGGCCTGCATACCAGTCTACCCGCAGTTCATACTGCACACGGCTGACATCGCAAAAGCCGAGTGCAACATCACCCGGCTTGGGAGGAACGTCAACGACTCTATGCCTGCGTACTGCGTGTCACAGGCATTGGGTCTACTTGACGGGATTTCGCCGGCGCAATGCAAGGTCGCCGTCCTCGGCCTTGCGTTCCGCGGAGATGTGTCTGACACGAGGCTTTCTCCGACCTACCGGGTCATCGACGAGCTGAAAAACGCCGGTGTCGCGGAAATCCGCATCCATGACCCGATGGTGAAAGACGATCCGATCCTCGCAGCAACCAACGTTGCACTCACACAAGATCTAAAGGCTGCTCTAAAGGGTGCTGATCTGGTGATCTTGTCTACCGACCACAAAGAGTACCATAAACTTTCAAAGCAAGATACGGGCAACGCCGCCGTGTACGACGGTAGGGGTATGCTCGATGCGACGAAATTCGACGGCAGGTTTGCATCAATAGGCAGAAGGAAAAAAGAGAGCGTTTCCCCATTATGATAATGACAAAACCAAGCGCAACAAATTTTTTTTTAGATCTTTGCCTTGGACGTAATGCGCTATAGCATGGACGAGCTGACACTTGACGGCCTTGAGCCGGAGTTGCCCTGGAGATAGTTGGATCATCCAGCTTTGCCGTGATGTGCAACTGCCCTGCGATGAAGGATGGTGACGACAATGTTTCCATGATGTGCCCGTGCAATGCCGAGCGGCGTATTGCTACAACTGTGTTGTTGTCGGTAGCCGGCTTTTGCGCGATTGGTGCCGGTGCGATCCTGCTTGTTACTGCAAAACAATTGAAAAAGTCGCACAAGGAAAAACCCTAGTTAGGTTTTTAATACCGCCGACCAGAGTTTTTTTCGCTGCTTGGCCAAAGTCAAGAACCTTGATCTTTTGCTTACCGTAGAATGGAAGGACAACAACAACGGCGGCGCCGTCGTCATGATAGATCAGACAAAACTTCCAAACAAACTGGTGTACGTGAAGTGTACGGACCACCACCAGGTAGCAGACGCGATAAAAAAGCTGGTAGTGAGGGGCGCGCCCGCAATAGGCGTAAGCGCCGCATTGGGGCTTGCGCTTGCCGCGCAGAACAGCAAAGCTACAACGCTTTCTGCACTTATGACCGAGCTTGAGTTGGCTTTCAAGGAATTAAGAGCGACGCGCCCTACTGCCGTCAACCTTTTCTGGGCGCTAGAGCGCGTGATGGGCAAGGCCAAGCGCGCCAAGACACTGGACGACGCAAGGAAAGCCGTGCTATCTGAAGCGCAAAAAATGTGGCAAGAAGATGTCCATGCCAACAGAGTGATGGGCGCAAACGGCGCTAGGCTGTTCCAGGACGGAGACGTGGTTCTGACGCACTGCAACGCCGGCTCGCTTGCGACAGTGGCCTATGGCACCGCACTCGGCGTGATAAGGGCCGCAAGAGAATCCGGCAAGCGCCTGAGCGTGATAGCAACGGAGACTAGGCCGGTTATGCAGGGCGCAAGACTGACAGCGTTCGAGCTGCAGCATGATGGGGTGGACGTCAGCCTGATACCTGACACTGCAGTTGGCCACATGATGGTAAGGGGCGCAATAAAGCGCGTCATCGTAGGCGCAGACCGGGTTTTGCGGACTGGGCACGTCTTTAACAAAATTGGCACCTATCAAGTGGCGATACTTGCAGGCAGGCACAAGATCCCGTTCTACGTCGCCGCCCCGCTCTCTACGTTTGATTTTGAGAGCGATCCCTCAGACGTCGTGATAGAGGAGCGCTCTGTCGACGAGGTGGTGAAAGTAGGCAAAAAGAGAGTCGCGCCGAAAGGCGTCAGGATATTCAACCCCGCGTTTGACATGACGCCACCAGAGCTGATAACCGGCATCATCACGGAAAGGGGCGTGCTAAAGCCTCCCTTTGAAAAGAGCCTAAAGGCGCTCCTGGGCTAGCGCGACTACACGATAATAACAACAACAAGTATTTATCGTGTGACCGACAACAAGTACCCCTAGCCATATGTCTTCTACACCTTCTGCTGCACCACTGCAGGTTACTGAAGACCAAGTTTACGGCGCGCTACGGAAGTGCATGGACCCAGAGATCCCTGTAAACGTGGTGGACCTTGGGCTCATTTATGGGGTTAACATAGCCGGCGGCAAAAACGTCGACATCAGGATGACCATGACCACGCGCGGCTGCCCACTGCACGACACACTCGTAAGCGACGTCAAGCGCTACGTGGGCAAGGTACCGGGGATAGGAAACATCAACGTCGAGATAGTGTGGGATCCGCCCTGGAGCCTTGACAGGATGAACCCGCAGGTGCGCGAACAGCTCGGATTTGGCAAGCCAAAACTGCGCTTCCAGATCGACTATGAAAAGGCCAAGCCGCTAAAGTTAGGCAGGTACGCAAAGCAGGAAGATGGCTCGATGATACTTGCAAACGACAAGGACCAGGGGTTCATGGTGAACGAGGCGATAATCGAGTTCTGGAACTCGTGCGACGGCACAAAGACGATAAACCAGCTTACCGACCAATTCTCTACCAAGCTGGGCATGCCCAGGCAGCAGGTGGAGCAAGAGGTCGTGCAACTGGTGCAGCAGCTGCTCGAAGCAGAGCTTTTGAAGGCGTAAATGTCTGAGGGGCAGCAGCCATCATCGTCATCGCCTGCAATAGTCCCTCCGCACACAAGGACGATAGTGGAGCTTGGGTCGGGCGACTGCCGGCTTTTGGAGGCGCTTGCAGAGAAAGACCCGCAAACCGTGTACATTGGGATAGAACTCGATGCAGAGCAGTGCAAGCAGGCCAAGTCGCGCGTCAGCCGCCTGCAGAACGCGTTTGTCATGCAGGGTTCTTTTGAAGAGATCATTCCACGCCTGCCTGATTGCTCCGTCGACGGCTTTATCGCTGTCCTGCCAGACCCTGCGTTCATTGACGAAAAAAAGGAGGAAAAATGGAAGCCGCTCTATCTTGCAGTTTACGCGAAACTAAAAAAGCCCGGCGCGTTCAGGCTCGTCGCAGAAGTCACGGACGAGCTCTTGCAACCTGTGTCGAATGAAGCCTTTGACAGGTGGTCTATCTGGCTTGTCTCTGCGTTTCGTTCTGCCGGGTTCAAAGTGGCGGCAATGACGGAAGGCTCGCCGGCGGAATATTCGTCAAGATGCCTCGATCAGTTCCGGGGCGACCCCGAGCGGATCCGCATGGCTACCCTTGACCTTGTCAAGGAATGAAGGGCAGAGGCAATAATGGACTTGTGACCGCCCCCCCCGCTACCGCCGTCATTGGCATCATCACAATCTCCTCCTCCTATTATCTCCAAAAAGCCTTCTTTCATCTTCCAGTAGGTGTTGAGAAGCCCTGACCTACTCTGCGCTATGCTTTACCCCGTTCCTTTGTCGTCGCCGGCTACTATTTTTCTCGCTAGGCCAAAAGAGCACTGGTCGCCGGCCATGACGTTGAGCTTGTCAAGAGTATCGACGACTTTATAGGATATTCCCGTTGTACTGTCGGTGCTGAGCCTGATGACAAGTATCGTCGCATAGATTTCCAGCTTGTTCCTCGTTCTCCTCCTCTTGTTTTTCTTTGCCATTCTAGCAGAAGGATACTCTCTCGCGCGCGCACACACACAAATACACACGCACCTCTTCTTTCCTTCTTCTTCCTCTACTTACAACGGAAATGCTGGAAGGCAGGCGACTTTTTCTGCAGGGCCTACGTGTATGACGCCGTCCTTGCGAGTTTTTGAGCCGGCGCGTGTAGATGACCTGGCCTATGGTGCAGCCGTCATGGATCTCTGTTTTCTCTGCGACCATTTTCTCTGCCTCGGCGCCTCTTCCTGCGACTACCTTTAAGCCATAGACATCCTGCACCCTGCACCGCTTCCCAAGCGCGACTGCACTTCCTACCATCGGCTCCTAGCAATCTGCATGCGAAGCTATCTTTATCCCGCTACTACTGGTCTACATGCCCGCGGTTGTTTCCGCCTTTCCACCGCCCGTTACAGATCCTGCATCCAGCGCGTCCGATACTTCGAGCGTGCCCTCACCCCTCCCACCAACCCTTACGATTCTGCATTTTATTGTGGAGCCAGCCTTGATCGTGCCTTCTGCTGCAATGCCTTCTGCAAAAGAGATGCTCCTGTCAACTTTAAGCGCGTTTTCAACGTCAATGGTTCTGTGCACCGCGAGGTTCCCTGCGACCCTCAGTGTTCCCTTTTTCACCTTTAGCGACCTGCATTCAAGGCTAGAACTAACCGTGTAGTCGCCCCTGAAATGCGCGCTGCCCGCGACCATGACCTGCGTTTCTTTCTTTGCTATTACTGCAGCTGCCTTCATCGGCCGCCATGATCCTGGTGTTTTTTTCCACCTTCAGGTTTTCTCGACCCTGCCTAGGGTGGCCGAATTCCCGAGTTCAACACGGACGTCTCGCATGGCTTTCATTCACCCGGGTCCGATGAAAAGGAGCCGCTGCTGGCTAGCATGATGCGCCTGCTTCTCTCGCTATTACTCCTTCTTCTGCAATTTCCATCTCCCTTTCTTCTATACCAACAGGCATTCTTTTTCCCGTATCAGTACGGGGTGAAACACTTTCCACGATGAACCTATTGTGTTGTACGGTAGCGATGACGTTGCGTCGTATCTGCAATCTTGTCGTTGTTGTTGGTGATGGTGGCGAGAGTCGCTACTTCCAACATTGCTGCCGGCGCAGAATTTGTCATTCCTGGAAAAATTGAAACGACAAATGCCTAAAAGGCTGGCTCACTGCACGTGATCACGTGTTGTGAGCAATGGAAGTTAGTTTGTTAATTCTCAAGGAATGCATTGTGCTCGAAACATGCACGCGCATATACCCTTCCTCATTATCGTCGTCATATCGTGACGCCACTGCTGACGATAATAATAGTAATAATAACTCTATTTGTGCCTGCGCGACGCATGTTCGGCCATGCATTCTTTGGAGCAGAATTCCAGTCCG
This sequence comes from Nitrososphaera sp., assembly GCA_035547955.1. Taxonomy (GTDB): domain Archaea; phylum Thermoproteota; class Nitrososphaeria; order Nitrososphaerales; family Nitrososphaeraceae; genus Nitrososphaera. The sequence goes on from DASZTR010000158.1 coordinate 7,056, forward strand.
CAGCTTTGATTCGTGCAGGGCACCGGCTCGTAACCAAACTTTTTGTTGCAGTAGGTGCACCTTGATTCCAGACCCGGGTAATTGCGGTTCATATACGGCCCACAGTTTCGCTTTTCCCGGAACCACAGCACCTCCAAATTCATCTTTTCTGCGTGGGTCAGCACCGTGTCATACGCTTCATAATATCCTGGCGCATAAAACTGCCGCACAAAAGTCGAGCCTTCCGGCCCCCTTCCTGAAGGGTTCCTGAATGCGGCGAGCCACTTCTCAGCAGGTACGTCGTCCTCGCTGGCAATGCCGTTCTCCTTTTTCTTCTCTCTCTTCTCCTTTATCATATAAGTAATGTGATGAATGCGTGTGCGTGAGTAGGTGTATGTATATGCATGCTTGTACGTATATGTGCTTGTGAATTTCTTACCACTTGCGTGTTTTTTTATGTATATATGTGTGTGCTGCGCTATTTGATCTGGAGCGAAGCGCGCATAAAGCCGGCGAGCTCGCCAACTTTGACTCTTTCTTGCTGCATGCTGTCGCGGTGGCGGACGGTTACCGTGTCGTCTTGCATCGTCTGCGGGTCTACCGTGACTGCAAAGGGTGCGCCGACTTCTTCGAGGCGCCTGTAGCGCCTGCCTATCGAGCCGGACTCGTCGTAAAAGCTGTCAAAGTCCAGTTTCAACTCAGAATGGATCTTGCGGGCCTTTTCGCCAAGGCCGTCCTTGGTCATGAGCGGGAGGATGCCCACCAGCACCGGCGCAAGGTATGGCTTGAGCTTCAGGACTGCCCTCGTCTCGCCCTTTACCTGCTCCTCGTAGTACGCGTGCTCCAGCATGGTATAGAGGCTCCTGTCTATTCCCATCGATAGCTCAAAGACGTGGGGAAGGACTTTCTGCTGGTCCACCGGGTCGACCACTTCGAGTTTCTGCTTGCTAGTCGCTGCGTGCCCCTTGAGGTCATAGTCGGAGCGGTAGTTGCAAGCCACAAGCTCGAGCCAGCCGGTGCTCGTCTGCACCTCAAAGTCGAACGCGATAGAGGCGTAGAACGCCTTTTCCTCGTCAGAAAGGCGGCGGAACCTACTCTTTGAAATGTCAATGCCTGTCTTTTCGTAGAATTCCGTCAGGAGCGCAAGGTAGTACGCGACCAGCTTGTTTGGCACAAAGCCCTTTGTTATTGCCTCCTGCGCGGTCAGCTCCGTTATAGCCGCATCGCCATCCTTGAACAGGCGCAGCGTGGTGTCCTTTACCTCCTCAAAGCGAGGCAGGTCGTCAAGTTTTGCGGGGTTGCAAAACACCTCGATCTCTGCCTGGTAGAACTCTCGGAGCCTCAGGAGAGACTGCCTCGGCGCTATCTCGTTGCGAAAACTCTTGCCTATCTGCGCTATCCCAAGGGGCAAGCGTCCTCGCATAGTCTTGAATACCCTGCTAAAATCGACAAATATCGTCTGGCACGTCTCGGGGCGCAGGTACGCCTCCTCGCTTGCCGGGCCGATGCCCACCTTGAACATCATGTTGAACCTGCTGACGTCTCCCAGATCACCCTTACAGTTCTGGCATTTCAGCCCGTGCTTTCTTATCAGGCCGCCGATGTCCTCGTTTGACAGCTTTTCCGGCACGCGCTCTCCTGTCTTTTCCTCAACAAACCGGTCGGCGCGGAAGATGGATCCGCATTTAGTGCACTTTACCACTGGGTCGGTAAAGTTGCCAAGGTGGCCTGATGCAACAAAGACGCTCTTGCTCATTATCTGGCAACCGTCAATCTCCATCATGCCGTCGCGTCTGAGGAGCTCGCGCCTCCACAGCTCGATGAATTTGTTTTTTATGGAGGTGCCGGTGGGCCCGTACTCCCAAAACCCTGCAGGCGCGTCGGGGTAAATCTCGCAACTTGGAAAGTAAAAGCCCCGTTCAAGGGCCAGCTTCATGACCTTGTCGTATCTATTGTTATCGCTTTTTTTTGGCGTTGATGATGATGATGACGATGACAAGCGAAAAGGACGCGGCGCTTTACATGCTTTAAATCTATTCCCTTCTTCCTCTTGCCCTCTAATCCCTGTATGTGTGTATATGGATGCGTGCGTATGTTTGTGCGTGCGCGCGTACTATGATGCACAACACAATTTTTATCTCGGTCAGCCAGTCACCAATCTGCTACCATAAAATTGAAAGTCTCTGACAGGACGCACGGCGTCGAGTACGCCATCCGCGACATCACCGCCTATGCAAACAAGTTCAGGGCGCAGGGGAAGGAGATCACATACCTGAACATAGGCGATCCTGTGAAATTCGACTTTCCTACGCCGGAGCACATCAAGCGGGCCCTGATTGATGCGGTGGGCAGGAACGAGAACTATTACGCCGACTCGGAAGGTCTTCCCGAGCTAAGAAAGGCCATAGTCGAAAAAGAGTCGGAAAAGGGCCTTGAGGTGACGGAGGATGACGTCCTTGTGACAAACGGCGTATCAGAGGGGCTTGACATGGCGCTCGCGTCCATAGTCGACCCAAATAGTGAAGTCCTGATGCCAGGCCCGTATTACCCTCCCTATTCGTCATATGTAAAGTTCTATGGCGGCAGACCCGTCGAGTTCCGCCTACACGAAGACGGTAGGCCGGACCTTGAAGACCTGCGCAAGAAAATAACCCCCCGTTCCCGGGCGCTTTGCATCATCAGCCCGAACAACCCAACAGGAGAAGTCTTTGACAGAAAGAGCCTGCAGCAGCTTATTGACATTGCTACAGAACACGACCTCTATGTCATCTGCGACGAGATATATGACAAGATAACTTTTGATTCCACGTTTACCGGTATTGGCAAGGTGGCCAAAGACGCGCCGGTCGTTCTGCTAAACGGGTTCTCCAAGGCGTACCTCATGACCGGCTGGCGCTGCGGTTACATTTGCATGAACAGCAGCTCCCGCAAGCTGGATCAGTTCCGGGAAGACGTGCCCAAGCTTGCGCGGGTGAGGATTGCCACGAACTTGCCCGTGCAGATTGCAGCCGTCCAGGCCCTTCGGGGACCGCAGGACCATATCCCGGTCATGGTAGACAAGCTCCGCAGGCGGCGCGACCTCGTCGTCAAGCGCCTCAACGGCATGGGGGGAATCCAGTGCAAACTGCCAAGGGGCGCGTTCTATGCGTTTCCCAGGATAGACCTTGGTAATAACCGGTGGAAGGACGACAAGCAGTTCGTGATCGATCTGTTGAACAGCACCGGCGTGCTTACCGTGCACGGCTCTGGTTTTGGCACCTCTTACGGCTCCGGGCACTTTCGCATAGTTTACCTACCCCCTGAAGACGTGCTTGACAAGGCGATGGACAAGCTGGAAAAATTCGTCCAAGGCCACTACTAACGAAAAACCACTCTAGTTTTCCGGTATGACGCCTTCGCCTATGAACAGCTTTTTTGCCTCATCTATCGGCAGGTCGGCGCTTGGCAGTATGATGTCAGACCTTACAATCTCGCCCGGCTCAACCGCCTTGCCGTGCTTTATCGTGATCTGGTTGAGCTCGGTGAGCTTTTTCTTGAACTCCGAGTCGTCTGCCTTTTCACTTGCGACCATGCCGACTAGCACAGTGTCAATGTCGTTAAGGCGCTTGAGTGTCCGCGCATCTACTGCAAACTGGCCGTGGCCCATTATCCGCACGATTTTCTTGCTTGCAACATGCTGCTGCACTTCTACTGCTCTTCCCGCCTTGGCTTTCTTGGGGCGAGATTCATGTGCACGATGAAGATGATGACGTCGCCGGATCACTATTTTCTTTCCTGCGTGCCTTGGCCCGCTCTTTTTCTTGGTTGCTAAGACCTTGGCCTCTCCTCCCACTCTCTTTTTGTTGCTGCGTGCCTTGGCCTTGATGGTCTTCTTTTTCATTGTATGGCCTGTGATGGTGTTGTTTCATATGCACTACGACTTTAACTTTGCTAATTCTATCTCAATGTTGTAATGTATTGCAATATTTTGCATTTCTCTGCTAGTTTCTTGATTAATCGAGAACGATAAGGGAAGAAAACCGTCTGCAATCGACGTTTTTTTACTGTCTCTTACCGGTTGAACCTACGCCAGTCGTGCTCGTCCGGCGGGCCGTGGTCTTCCTTTTTCCTGAAATAGCCCCAGAAGAGGAGGATTCCTCCGCCTATTATCATGGCTATCACAAACTTTTCATTGGTTATCTCGGCGTTGACAAAGTTGTCTAGGTAGAATCCAAACGTGTAAGCGGTGGATATGAGAAAGAGGTCGCGCAGCGCGATTATAGCTGCGGCAATGAGGAATAGTATCCCCATCGCAGTCATCCAGTTGCGGCCTTGGCGCGGATTTCCTACTTCGTCTTTCCACCGGCCCATTTATGTGATCAGGCTCTCCTGCTATTGTTTTTTGTTATTATTTCATGTCAGCCTGATGCCCGGGTTCTTCATCTTGTTGCGCTTTGCAGCATTTAGGAGCATCGGGGTTAGCACTTCTGCCTGGTACGTGAGCGAGAGCGGGCCTAGATAGACTGGCCGCAAGCCAGATACTTCTGATGCAAGTCCGCCAAGTTTTGCGACGGCAGACGGGTCGTCGCCGCAGACAAACGTGTCGGCGTCAAGGCTCAGCTTGACGTTTTTTAGCTTCATTTCAGATATCGTGTGGAATGCTGATACCACGCGGGATCTCGGGGCCATCTTGTCAGCAACCCATTCGCCTGCGGTCTTTTTGCCCTGCTCTGCCAGCGGGATATATACAAAGCCGCTGTCGGTCCTTGTCATTGGGACGATGGGCGATACAACTATGCAGTCCGGCCTCACCTGCAGGGCGAGTTTGCCGCACGTATCTTCAATGGACTCGTAGGGTATGGACAGTATGAGGACGTCGCTGCCTTTTGCAAGCGAAATGTTGTCGCTGCCGGTGATGCTGCCTGCTATGTTGATGTTTGGTTCGTACGCCTGTTTGGCCGCGTTCATGTAGTTTTCAGCGGCTTCTCTGGCCTTTTGGACGTCCCTGGAGCCGACGATGACGTCGTGCTTGACGCACCACCTCATAGCAAACCCTTCGCCCATGCCGCCGGTGCCCCCTACGATTCCAATTTTCATATGTATGGCGGT
>DASZTR010000159.1:0-9820 GCA_035547955.1 Nitrososphaera sp.
TCCTCGATTATCGCATGCTTGCCAAACGGCTCGTCCTTGGGCTTTTTGAAGAACTTGACCTTCTTTGCCCTCAGCTCTTTTACTGTCGCATCCATGTCGCCTACCATAAATCCCACCAGCATCCCGGTTCCCGAGCTTACCATGCTCTTTCTCTTGGCGGGTGTAAGAGCAAGCACAGTGCCATCCTTGAAGAACTCGGTCCAGTCTTTGGACCTGCTTTTTAGCTGGAGCCCAAGTGCGTCCTTGTAGAACCTTACCGACTTGTCCATGCTTGAGACGAGCAGGATCACTGCACCGACTTTTTTGAATGCCAAAATCTGTCTCTACCTATGGAAATGTTGTAGAGGTAAATTAAGAACTTATCGTTGTTTTGATGGAGGATAATAAAGAAGCGATCCAACCCCTCGCCGAAGGATTAGGATGAGCTATTTCTCTTATAATTGATGCTAGAAGGCACTTTGTGATCAATGGGCGGTCCGCATCAAGCCCCTGCTTTCTATACTGCTTATCATTTGTTTCGAGAGTCTTTCACTTTTTTATGTGAAAGTCTTTGCTTAGCAGATTCCTCATTATCTAATATTGAAGAGCCGAGACATTTCGGCCATAGAGTCACCATGAGCAATCAGGATATTTTGATCATATCTGCACTATTGACACTTGCCGGGAGCATTTTTGCTACTTACAAGATAAAGAAGTTAGAAAAAAAGCATGGGCTAGTTTAGCGGAAAATAAGACACGCCGCCTATGTTGAAGGATTCACTGCACCGCGTATGTGCAGCTGTGAACGCGTGTCTGTGCGATAGGTTCTGGTGCTGCAAAGGTTTCTTGCAAAGTTGCTCTGCTTGGTGCTGAAACAGGATTTTGCCATCTATTGTTTATAAAATGATCACCGCACGTACATCGTTTGCGAAAACGGTCGCAAGCCGTGCGCCAAAAAGACTGCACAGCTGGTACACACGCGAAAAACTATTCCGCCTCCATGTGTTTTCTTATTGCCTGAATTAGAAGCAACGTGCCATCATAACCAAAATATCTCTGCAACGCCTTTTCGATATCCTGTATGGAAGAACAAGGGTAATCGAATGATATGTTTGCCTTCTCCAAGTCTTCATAAACGCCCTGCTTGAACGTGGGGCCGATTTTGTCTAGCACTTTGTCCAATGCCCCACGCAGCTTTTTACATTCATCCGGTTTCATAAAACGTGCAGATCAGGTTAGAAATCCGCTCTATTTAAGGAAAAGCTACTTTCTGCGTTTAACAATGTGGTTTTTAATACCGTCATTTGCACGGAGGGTTACTTGTATTGATTAAATAGATCTTGCCTACTTTTTGATGGCTCGAGTATGCTGATGGGCATATTCATGATGCGGCCCGCCTGGTTCTCTGACGCCCAAAAATGGGGAGGCGGCAAAGGATATTCATTACTATATTTGAGTGTCAGGACCAATACTGCAAAAGAACCCTCCAATGCAATTGTGTGTTTTACGCCAAAAAGTCGTTCATTGTACCCCACAGTCTTTTATTTTATTAGCGTGAAGCTATTGCGCGACAACTGTCGAAAAGATATCGGTGAAAAATTTAGTTGGTTTGCGAAACAAAAGATTCATTCGGTAATAACAACAAGCACGGCCGCCTCATCTTTCTTACGGAAAATATACTTGTAAACGAAAGGCAAAAGGTTTCGGCCCTCATCTCACATGCTAACAATGCCATATCCGAATATTTTGGGGTCGTGACCTCGTTTGATATCATAATCTGCTACGGGAGCTGGGAGATGGAAGTCCAAGTGATATCTAGGGAAGGAGGCAGCAGATGGAGGACAAAATCCGCAAGCGATGACAACATCAGACGGAGCATGCAAAAATCCCCCCGTGTGATCATAAATTCTGTTGGGCTGACAGACTATTGCGCTGGAGAGATCATCATCAGGCACGACTCGGCAGGATATGGCCATTATCTGCACGAGCTAATTCACGGTGTGATATCCAAGGACCATACACACCAACTAAGGGAGGGGTTGGCATGGTACTTTACCTTCAAGCTCACCGAGAACCACAAGTATGTCCGGCCCCCACATCCTTCATGGGTGGACCACCTCTATGTGTTCCCTGTGAAAGAGCTGGCGCGGATAGTCGGCGATGGATTCTTGAAGGATTTTGCGCTCGGGAGGGGATCGCTAGACGTTGAGTTACTCCCGTCCAGCCTCCAGGATCTCTTCTTGCCAGAAGGGTTATTCTATGCGAAAAAGAGGTATTTCAGAAGATAAAGAAAACGGCAAAGAAAAAGAGGATAAGGGCGGCATTGAGGTAGAGGACTGGTTGGAAAGAAACCTCGAGCTAGAAAACAAGCTGGGCGACACCATGATCTCTGAATATCAGGCCAGCAGGATCCGGGCAGGGCTGGTGAGAAAAACCGAAGGGTACCATCACAAGGCGGCTGGGTACTATTACCGAGATGATGACATCCTGCACTCGCCTTCGTCAACTTGCGAGTTCAAGTACAAAGGCAAATTGTTCAAGCTGTCAATTGAAGTGGATGAACTTATCCCAAACACCAAGTCGCGCTTAAAGGAAGGCCTGCAGAAGCTCGCCAGACCTTTCTCCAAAAAAAGCAAGACCATTGGCGACGGGGCGGAAAAGGAAAAACTGTAAAGTATCCGCTGCTATTGGCTTTTTGCCGTACCGGTCGCCACGAGCACTTCCCAAGGGAACTTTAGCTTACCGTCTTTTACGATAAAACATCGCGCCTTTTCCTCTGCTTCTTTTTTTATTTCTGCCACGACCCGAGGGCCTCTTACCTCTATCTTTGATCGTATAGCAGCCGCTGTCGTCGACATGTAGTCTGACCAGTATTCTGAAAAATTCCCTACCTCGTAATCAAAGACATATTTCATGACGGCCACCTCTGCAAACCCTGCTCTGTCCAATGCATTTTCAAGGTCTTTGGAGTTGCCAAAGCGGTGTACCGTCGGCGCGCCTTGCGGCCTGATGTCCGGTATGTGCTTTAGGACCGGCTCCATTATTGTACTGAAATATGGGACTCCTTGCGGCGTGCCGTGCACTGCGACCGCAATCACGCCGTCATCTTTCAGAAGTCGGCGCAGCGCTTCAAGGACGCGTGCAGGCTCTGGGAAGAACATGAGCGCATATTGGCACAGGATTTTGTCGAATTTGGCGTGCAGGCCGATGTTCTCCGCGTCCATCTCCAAAAAATGGCCGCCTTGCACGTTTTCTTTCGCTACCTTCAGTGCGCCCCTTGCAAAGTCGATCCCTACTAATATCCCTGATGGCCCAAGGTGCAAAGACGCCTCTTTTGAGACTGCGCCGGTGCCGCAAGCGACATCTAGCACAGAATCGTTTTCTGAAACGCCGGCCGCATTTACGAGCTCCCTTGTCGAACTGAATGGCCCGCGCCCAGCGCCTGCCCATCCATCGTGGTAGTCGCGCGCCCTTTGGTTCCAGTTGTCCATCGAATCCTGCTTGTATCTTGTTGGGTCGTAGGCCAAGCGTCATAAAGTTTTAATGTCTTCCTAATTAATCATCACCCGTTGAAAGAGTTCCGTGTGCTTGTGACCTGCGCCGTGTGCGGCGAGACTTTTGACTCTGACTACAAGCTGACAAAGCACATGAGCAACAACCACCCGCAGCCAGAAAAGACCGGCTGGGTGGGGGGAGGAGGCGGCGAGAGCGAGCATAGCTGCAGCTGCGGAAGCGGGTACCATTCAATGCACGGTCATCATCATTCTCATCAACACGACGAGTAGCGCGACCTTGAAAGCCGAGAAACTGTTCTTCATTTACGTTGCACGAAACGACGACTGGATGCGCCTGCAGACAGAAGACTGGGGCTACGTTTCTACGATGGCGCGTTTCTTCAAGTGGTGGATACGCCGCTATTATGATTATGAAATATCTGTCGAGGCAGACATATTGCCAGTGATACCGGGCAAGCTGTTTGACAGAATGTCGCTTGCGCTTTTCCTTCGCGACCACCAAGATAGGGGCAAGGACATATTCCATTTTTACCTGACGCCATTCAAGCCGTTTTTCACGGACTGTAAAACCGAAGGCTATGCTACTGACAACTTTGGCCTTGCGTTTTGGAACAGGCCAAAGGAGGGATCCGAGGCCAAGCGCAACACCATGTTTGCAGAAGAGAACTGCCCGCGCATTTCCCATGTGCTGTCGCACGAGATCCTGCGCATGCAAGGGCGCAAGAAAAAAGAGTACTTTGAAAACGTCCATGACCTGTGGCGACAGCACAAGGAAAAAGGCAAACCCTTCCTCTACTTTGACAGCCAGTTAAAGCGTACCACGAGTGATGGCTGCAAGTATTCTACCATCGATGCCACCTGTCTCTGATTAGAAGAAATAGTTTTATGTGCTCCTTACACGCACACACGAGCAGATGGCGTTGGCGTCAGGCCTTGAAATCCTTGCCAAATCGGGCGCAATAGTGTCTGCTGCAGGCGTCGCGTTGCTCGTGGCTTTTGTACTGGTACTCCTTGTGTTCCCAGTGACCAAGACCTGCGAACAGGCAGGAGGGAACATCAACAACAGCAACAGCAATCATTGCAAATACGAGTCGTCTGCCCCGGCGCAGCTGCAGCCGATATTCAACCAGGGGTTCTTTGCACTGTCGCTCCTAGTGATTGCAGCTGGCATACTGATGATCCGCTATAGCCGCTGGCGCGATTCCAAGGCCGCCGCGCAAGGTTAGCTCCTCGCCCGCGCAGCTGCAGTTGTGTGTTATTTATTATGAATAAATACAAGAAACTGCAAAGTGCCAGTGTCTGATGATCCAGTTTACCAAAGCCGAAAGAGAGTTCCTGCTCGCAAACGAGGTGTGCAGGGTTGCTACCTGCCACGACGATACGCCACACGTCGTCCCGGTGTCGTATGTGTTTGAGGGTGGCGCGTTCTACTTTGCCACAGACCTTGAAACCAGAAAGCTGGAGAACCTAAAGAAGAACGACAAGGTCGCGCTTGCGGTCGATGTCTACGAAAGCTCTGTTGGCAATAGGGCAGTGTGCATACAGGGCAAGGCAGAGGTAATAGAGGGCGGCAAGGAATTTGAACGGCTCTACAAGATTTTCCACTACAAGTTTGAGTGGGTCAGGCGCGAGCCTTGGGGGGAGGGTGAGGCGCCCTTTGTACGCGTGGTTCCGACAAACAAGGCCAGCTGGGGACTCTCCTGATGACGACCATCCGGAAAAGGTTTGACGACGTCGCAGGCAAGGTGTGTGAGGCGCTGATACCAGTCAGGCACGAGAGTTTTAAAGGCCGCGGCGGGGATGTGGCTGTGTGCACCCTTGGGAGTATTGACCTTCTCGAAGAGATTTCAACTTCAGAGCTGATGGACAGGGTTGCAATAGCTGGCAGACTCTTGTCAGAGAACAGGGGCATCGACGCCATCATCGACTACGTCTCTGAACATCCTGATCTGAAGCGGATCGTGGTATGCGGCAAGGAGGTCAAAGGCCACATGGCTAGGCAGGCGCTGATGGCGCTCTATAAAAACGGTATTGACAGGCAGGGCAGGATAATCGGGGCAAAAGGCCCGTACCCGATCCTCTCGTCTCCGTTAGAAAAGGTCGACGCGTTCAGGCGTCAGGTGGCAATAGTGGCAGACATGGTCGGAGTCACCGACCTTGAGAAGATAAAACCTCTCTTGCTCTAGTAACCTGACTTTTGCCTGTCTCGGTTTATTTTGTTCTTTTTGCTGTACTCGTCTAATATGTCTGCCGGCGTCATGCCAAGTTCCAACGAAGCCTGCACGACAAAGTGCCATACGTCTATCAGTTCTTCCCTTGCAGCCCCCTCGTCAAAGCCGGAAGGCTTTTTCCACCATTTCCAGTTCGTCAGGCGTTGGAGCTCCACCGCCTCGTGGATTATTGCCGTGGAAAGCGCCGAGATCCTGCCCTCTTTGGTGGCGGGGTACCTTGATAAATCCATCATGCCTGCAAGCTCTTTCTGCATAGAAAATATAGTGTCTAGCGTATCCATCTTGAATTGTCATTTCTCGGCCAGGGAGTAAAAATAGTTGCTGCTGGCTCCTCCGACTAGTGTCGAGGTGTTGCGAAAGCTTTAAGCGCATGTGGTAATTATAAAGCTCGCATGGCTTCCTCTCCTCACGGCAGCAGACAGCCCTCCGCCACCAACTCTCCTTCTTCTTCCTCATCCTCTCTGTCCTCATCAAGACCCGAGGATTCTGCTTCGCTTGGAAACATCCTTTCGTCGTCGCTTGACATGCTTAAGATAGAGGATGCCGACATCCGCAAAAAGGCAGTCGAGTTTGTGGGTAGCGTTTCACTTGCCATCGTCAGCGCGTACGGCAAGTGGGTAGCCTCAATCAAGGCTGTTGCCGACGCCTGCACCGTATCAGGCCACACGTTTTCGCAATCAGAATTGTGCGACTTTTTGACTGTGGCTGCAAAGGGCATGGATTCTAAGAGAGCGGGGACAAAGGCCGTAAACGACGCGACGTTTTACATTTACATGGACATCATGGAGAACTACCCAAAGGCATCTGCACAATTGAAACTGCATTACCCCCGGATAATAGCAGATATTATCTCGATACTTGACAAGGGAGTCGATACTCGCGGCGAGGCAGTGGGCGTCTATGGCATCGAACGCTACTACCAAGAGCGAAAAGCAAGCGCGCCCGGTGAAGACCCTGCAGCCAGCTATGTCTCTTCTCTCTCCTCTTCTTCAAGGCTGCTGGCAGGAGGAAAAAAGATTGTCGCTACTGCCAATGCATCAGGCGTGCCGGCTGCTGCAGCGGTGTCATTCAACGACGACTTGGTTGACAACCTTTCCGTCATAACCGGCAGGCCAAAGAAGGAACTTGAAGTGTCACTTGCAAGCCTTCCTGCTGTCGACGTCAAAAAGATAACCGACCTTTCAGTTAACTACCAGCGCCTGCAAAAGTATAGCAAGCTGGCAAGACCGGAAGATCTAAAGGGGGAAGTAGAAAAGGATCTTGGCCGTACTCTCACCGACAACCAACTGCAGCATGCCGCTAACTCGATTCGCAAGGCCAAGGTGTACGTCGAAAGTGTCCTTGACGGCAAGTTCGTCCCGCACGGGACGCATGGCATTAACCACGTCAAGCACAACCTTGAATACGGCTATCAGCTAATGGGCTTGATAGAGCCGAGAAAGCGCAGGTCCATCTAACTTTCTTTTTCAACAGGGATCTTATTATTATTGTAGGGATCTGCGACAAAGCCGGTTAGATAGGGTCGTCCCCCTATCGAAAAGCCCGGGAGATACCGCGCTTGTTTGTGTGATACGGGGGGTCCCTATCTAGTTAATTTATCCGTCATCTGGAATAGCGACAATAAATTATTAAATCTTTCCAACATAATATTTTATAACTATGATAATATATTAGAAGTATAGTGCAAATTGTGCATATAATATTCAATATTCAAGAATAATTTGCATTAAGCATAAATATAAATAGTCACTTGTCGAACTAGCTCCAGACTTTTTCCTTGAACGTCCACTTTTTGTTCAAGAGAAAGTTGCCTATCGATGCGGTGGCGACAGCTATGACGAGCGCGATTTCCTTGCCTATGCCTTGGTATTCTACTAGCGCATACATCATCCCCAGCTGCACAAGTGCGCCAAACGAGGAAAATCCTGCAAACATGATGTACTGCAACAGCGTCTTTTTGAAAGCAAAATCCCTGTCCTCAAACGTCCACAGCTTGTTGAGCATAAAGTTGGAGGTGATGGAGAACATGATGCCTACTACCGTTGCATGAAGGTACCAGATGCTTGGGAAAAGTGCCGTGAGCACGAACGAGACGAGGTAATTGATCAAAAGGCCGCTTGCACCTACGGTGTAGAACCTGCCTGCCTTTGAGAAAAAACGCACGGACGTTCTGCGTTCGCTCGGAGCCGTCGTCCTGCCATAGCGGTAGAGGCGCCACACCGCCCGTATGTAGTCAAACATCACCGCCGAGTCGAGCTTGCTGGCCCCAGCGCACCTGTTGGTAAACGTGTAGGGTATCTCTTTTATTCTTGCGCCCTTGACCTTGACGAGCATCTCCAAGAGCATCTTGTAGCCTATGGAATCAAACTTGATCCCGTGTATGATGTGCCTGCGGAACGCGAAAAAGCCCGACATCGGATCCTTCACCTTGATGCCTAGACTGTATTTCGCTATCTTGGTCGCACCCTTGCTCATGAGCTTGCGCTTGAACGGCCAGCCCGAGATCGCGCCCCCCTTGACATACCTCGAAGCGACTACAATGTCGCACTTTGACTGCCTTATCTCTTCTATCATCTTAGGTATGGTCTGGGCAGGGTGGGAGAGGTCGCTGTCCATGACGACTATTATTTCGCCTGTCGCCTCATGCACTCCTGTAAGGATGGCAGAGCTGAGGCCCTGCTTGCCCATCCTGCGCACCACGCGCACTTGAAAGCGTTTGTTCTGACTGCTGAGGTTCGCAGCGTGGCGCGACGCAATGTCTGCGGTTCCGTCGGGCGAGTTGTCGTCGACTATGATTATTTCTGCAGCGGGCGCGTCGCGTGGTAAGAGCGCCTCAGCAAGCGAGTCGATCATCTTGGCAATGTTCTGCGACTCGTTGTAAGTGGGCAAAACTACCGAAAGCGGCACCTTGTCCTGCCTTACGAGCTCCTGCGGCGAAACGTCCACAGCTGTTTTAGACTGCCGTTCTATAAAACGGTTAGTCTTCCATGTCTGCAAGCCCGCGCGGGGTGATTGCAAAACTCGCAGTGCCAGCGGGCGGCTGCACCACCTCCGCGTGGAACCGTCCTCTCGAAGGATCCTCTAAGGCCAGTTTAATCCTGACGTGAGAGTATATTGAAACCGAGCTGCCGAGGTATTCACGCTGGGTGGACCTGCCGCCGGTCTCTATGTCTGCAGGCACATTTCTTACCATGTTTGTCACGACGACTGCGCAGTCTGCGCCTATCGCAAATATGGCAAGGTCGTGCAAGTGGAACATGACTGCAAGGTGCCTTGCCGGGCCAGAGGAGTACTCTGCCGAGAAAAGAGATGTCAATGTGTCGACGATGATGAGCCGGGCGTCTGAGCCTCGCGCTCTCTCAAGCGCGCTCAGCTGGTCCTGGGTGTTGAGCGCCCTGACAAAAGTTATCCTGTCTAATGCTTCTCTTGTCCCTGCCATCTCTACGATGCGCTCGGGCCGAAACGTGCCGGCAGTATCTATGAAGAGTGCGTTGAGTCCTGCTTTGGTACAGCTGGCACAGAGCGAGAAGCACAGCTGGGATTTGCCGGACCCGCTTTCGCCGTACACATCTGTGATCATCCCAGTCCTGACGCCACCTCCTAAGAGCGCGTCAAGCGATTGCGAGCCGGTCTGGATGAACATATTGTTCTAGTCTATGTTGTGGCCTTTTTATGAATTGTAAGAGAGCAAAGGAACCTTTTTATTTGCGGCACAAACCTACGTCCTCCAAAGTGATTAACTAGCGTGTCATCATCTTCTTCTCCGTCATCCCAACAACCAAAACGTCCTCTCTCGATCCTTCAGAGATCGCTCAACCGCAAGGTCGCGGTGCGTCTGAAGAGCGAGATAGAATACAAGGGAAGGATGAACAACGTCGATTCTTACATGAACCTGATACTTACCGACGCAGAGGAGTTTAATGGCGCCGACGTGATGGCCAACTATGGCAAGGTAGTCATACGCGGCAACAACGTTCTGTTCATCAGGCTTGAGAAAGACCTCTAGCGTGGTGGCAAATGGTAAAGCGTTGGCTGTTTACTTCCGAGAGCGTTACCGAGGGCCATCCTGACAAGGTCTGCGACCAAATCTCTGAC
>DASZTR010000160.1:0-6641 GCA_035547955.1 Nitrososphaera sp.
CAAGCTGATTCTTTACCGAATGCCAGTAGTACGGTACCCCGTAGCGTGCTTTTGCCGTCCAGCCTATCTCGTATACTTTACTGAATACTTTTGATGCGTTGCCTCTGTACCCGTCTGCAATTCTTTTCCCCGCGAAAAATACTTCATAGCCCTGCTTTGAAGAAGTCAAAGCTGCTTTTTCGACCCGCCAGTCTGGCAGTCCGTCGTGAGAAATATGCAGTACCTTTACCATGTAATAATTATTTACCCTTTATAGTTATATTTCTAAATTTAAAATGAGTTTCAGATGCCATTTCTCCTCAACGCGAGAATGTTTACAGTAATTGCAATATCTTGCACTTCTCTCTACCTAGGGACTCTCCATCTCGACTAACCTGTAATTTCGTCCATGATGACTTTTGGATCTTTTGCCATGCGCAAACGCCTGACTCCTCCGCCAACGATACCAACGGATTTATTTCTTTGAAGATCCCTTTAAAAGTTTCAAGCGGCAAGGGAGTCCATCTCCTGCCGCGCATTTTTGAAAAATCTGCTGCGGCACTTGCGAAACCTCCTCAGCTCGCGCCAGCATGACTCTCACGTAGTATGTTGTACATCTTCTGCAAATGGCCTTTCTGCGATGGCGCTATTAGGATGATGGTGACGGGAACAGAGATAAGCTGCAATACCTTGTGTCTTCCCTCTCTATCCCTACTCCTGACGCAGGTCGCGTAGCATCTGCTCAAACTGCTCTTTCGTGATTTCTCCCTTTGCATACCTTTCTTTGACAATCGACACCGCGTCTGTCCTAGGCTGCTGAGAGCAATTGTATTGGTAGCCTCTTCTCCGTGGCCAGACCAGCGATCTTGCCACCCACAATATCAGGAATATCAGCAAGATGTCACCGAGCAAGCCGCCAAAATGGAACGGAGCAAAGAAAAAGAATGGAGGAGGGCGGTAGTAATACGAACCATTTGGTGAAGAATATTGCGAGGCCAGAAGCAGTGGTACCGCAATCGACGCTATCACAACAGTGGCCATCGCCCCTATCAGGCTCAACCCAATGATTTGCCTTGTGCAGTATGAGTGCTCCTTCTGTTGTTGCTCGTTGTTCATGCTACTGCCTGTCCTCCTTCCTTTCCGGACGAGGTGGTTGCGTCCGAAAGCACCAATGCAATCACTATTCCAAATTGCGTCGAGATTGCCATGCACAAATTTCGACAGGAATTATTTTAACGGTTGTCGACCAAAGACACGTAACTTAGTTACCATACCTTTAATCCACTTGTGCCAAAAAGCCCTTTTAAGGAGATCGAGCTACTCCCGTGCCAGTACTACTGATGATAATGCCGCTTTTCAACCACGACGATGATTATTATTACAGTTACACGGGATATGCCTACTGCGCTTATCCTGCCCTAACTACTGTTGTTGTCATCTCGCCCGGAAAACCTGGTTAAATTGGTCCACGAATACCGTGACAGGATTTACATTCGTAAAGACATCATGTTGAAACTCTCAGAATACGGTGAACTCAACCAGAGCAAGCTGATGAGCTACTGCGGCCTCAACAACGTCAAGCATAAGGTAATAATCGACGACATGGTTGAAAAAGGCTTGCTGACTAGGTTCGATGAGCTGTGGGGCAACAAGACGATAATAAAATACAAGCTGTCTGAAAAGGGCAGGGCGATATTGAACGAGATATTGGAGCCGTATGAGGCCCTATTTCCAAGGGAGAGCAAATCCAAATGATGTCGGTGACGACGATAATGACAAGAGTGATGACAGGTAACTTTGTTACCAGCGTTTTTTATAACGCGACGGAGGCATGTAGCTCGTGACGGCGCGGCAGCCGGGCAAAGACGACTATGAAAATGATGATGGATCATCTCGCACCAGCCCCTTTCGGATTATGGATGAGATAATCTACCAGTTGAACAAGACGAAAAAGATGTTCATCATAATGATAATCACGATCATAGTGATAGTGCCGGTCTCGATCGTCGCCATATTCGCCACGTTTGGGCCTATCGGAGGCAGAGGTGGATGGTGGTGGCACGACGGAGGAGGCCCGTCCGGACCACCGACCTTTAGCCCTGCGTTTGACGCAGTACGCCTGCTGATAACGGCAGTCGTGCTCGTGTGGCTGGTGCTCGGGATAAGGCAGTGGTTCATACTTTCAAAATGGACGAAGAAGTATGAGACGTACAAGGAGCTCCAGAAAAAGATCGAGGACAAGCTGGACTTTGAAGGAAATGACAATGATAATGACAATGATAATGACGATGATAATAATAGTGAGGGAGGTGGGAGGGCTTAAATCGCCATCATTGTTGACGCTCTTGCGTGAATTTATAAGAAAGGATTCGCAATCCTTCCCAAGTAACACGACAGCCCGCGCTAGGTCATAATTATTAACAAAAGCTCTGCCGTCGTTTTTTTATTCTGGCTTGCATTGATTGCGGTCTTTATGTTCGTGGTAATGGGCTTGGCAAAAGTCGTTCCCGCACTCGTAACAGTGCCATCCAGATAGAGTATAGCAGACGACACATTTACCTATTGGCTTGTTATAATCATAGTCCTTTCTTGAGCTCTTTGGTGATTGCTGCTGTTTTTGCGTTTTTTGTGGTGGCCTCATGTCCTTTCAAAGTTTTGGGGTTTTTGCAGTGAGAAAATGCATTAGCTAGGGAACCTCAAAAACACTTGCCTTATTGCAAGCCTTTCCGTACAACAGGCTCCCTTCACTTCACTGTTATTTAAGGTTGATGTATCAAGAGTGCTGTCGCAAAAGAAGGGCAATGTTGTCTACTGGGAGACGAAATTTTCTTTGCTACTACTCATAGTCCTCTCTTTTTGTACGCTTAGCAACAACAACAAAAGCAACAGCCCTTGCAAGACCTGTCCGGGCAGCAACAGTCCTTATTCAAGGCCCACGTGTTTTGCGGATTTTGTTTCATCATTCTTTGCCATTCTACCATTTATCACCAGATAGGTTTACTAGGGAAATTATTTAACTTCTCGAGGCTATGCGGTTACTGCTAATATAGTCATGGAAAACAAGGGGAAGCCCATGTCAATGGCTCAAGATGGTGCGTGCAGCATTTTTGAAGGTCATAGCGAAGATTTGCTAATATCTGAAACGGCCAAGCTTAGGAGCATCATGACAAAAAGAGGCACGCTCGAAATCCTGATACCTCTGTGCTGCACTACAAGCCCTGTCCGGCGCAAACAATTCCATCAAGCTCTGAAGGGCATCAGCGGCAGGACACTGGCTTCTCTACCAAAGGAGCTAGAAAAGGCAGGAACACTCAAACGACAGTCATTTAACGAAATTCCCCCCTGCTTAGCGTATATGCGCACTTCAAAAGGGTGGAATTTGTCGAATCCGTCATCCATCTTTTGCAATGGATGAGAAAATGGTTGTTTATGAAGTCTCCGAAATTGCAGCAACAAAAATTAGTCTCTGTCCGGCGGTATAACTTGCTACCAATACAGCAGAAATCTTCTTTGCCGTTTGTCAGCCGCGCGAAGCACAATTGTCTACATCGATCATGCTTTAGTGCACATACGTCGTCTCAGAAAACACAAGAAAGCGTCAGTCTGTCAGCCTGAACGGGCCATGACCTCTCTGCACATACATTGTAAGATTTATTTATCATGCACTGGCGCTATCCTTCTCGGATGGTCGTCGCTGATGCTTCCACAAGCAACAACAAGAAAAAGACGATAATCGAAGTTACTGTCGTAGGTAAAGACCGCAAGGGCGTAGTAGCCGACATTACCAACTTTATCTTTCAGAACGGCGGCAACATCGAAAAGATTAACCAGAATGTGGTGCGCGGCCTCTTTGGCATGCAGTTGGAGGCATCTTTTGCTGCTCCACACGCCCACCGGAAGGAGCTTGACGCTGGGCTCAAGGATCTTGCCCAGAGGCTCTCGATGGAGATCAAGGTCCACTACCAAGAGCCTGACAGACAAAGAAACGTCGCGATCCTAGTCAGCAAGGAGCCCCACTGCATAAACAGGTTACTTGAGGGCCGCAAAAAAGGCGAGATTAAGGCCAACTTGGCAGTAGTCATCGGGAGCGAGCCCTCCCTCAAGCCGGTCGCTGAAGGTGCGGGGATCCCGTTCCACTCTGTCTCGCACGCCACCGACCAAGCAGAGGCGGAGCGAAACATCCTCGGCTTGATTGAAAAGTACAACATCGATCTCATCGTCCTTGCGCGTTATATGCGCATACTCACTCCAAATTTTGTCTGGCGCTACCCAAACCGCATAATCAACATACACCCGTCGCTTCTGCCGGCGTTCCCGGGTGCCTACGCCTATGTGCAGGCATACGAGAGGGGCGCCAAGATAGTCGGGTGCACAGCGCATTTCGTAACTGAAGACCTCGACCAGGGCCCGATAATATGCCAAGATTCATTCAAGGTATCGTCTGAAAGCGACACGTTGGAGACAATAAAGAAAAAAGGCCAAGAGCTGGAAGCTGAGACGCTCTTTGAGGCCGTGAGGCTGTACCTGGAAAACCGGCTTGAGGTGTACTGGGGAAAAGTCCTCGTTCACGACAAGTCGCAGAAGGGCAAGGCGCCGGCGACAGGTTCTTAATGCTGGCGCCACACGCTTCTTTAGGCTATAACTATATGCTACCTGCATCCACCTCCTCGTCGTCTCCGTCACCAGCAGCAGTACATGTCTTTGATATGAGCGACCTTGAACTCTGGGCGGCGTTCAAAAAGACGAAGAAAAAGGCGATAATTCCAATTGGCTCTCTGGAGCAGCACGGTCCCCACCTGCCCGTGTCGACAGACACCCTGATCGCAGAGCATGTGTCAAGGCTGGTCGCGCAAAAGGTGGACGCCCTGGTGCTACCTGCCTTAGCCTACGGCGTCTCATTTGAGCACGACCCGATGTTCCACGTGTCACTGCGTAACTCTACTCTGTCGGCGATGGTCTGCGACATGTGCGCTTCTCTGGCCGGGCACGGCATCAGTGATATCGTGATCATCAATGGCCACCATGGTAACATCGGCGCGCTGCAGTACATAGCTCAAGACCTAGGAGGTAGGATCCCCTCTGGCACTTCTATCAACGTGCTTCATTACTGGCACCAGATGAAAGAGCGTGAACTGGGCCACGCCGGCGAGGTCGAGACGTCGCTCATGCTCGCCATCGCGCCTGAGCTCGTACGTATGGACAGGGCCAAGGCAGGGATAAAAAAGCCGACGAAATCAAAGGCCGCATACGCAAGCATCGCAAACTCGCCCGGCTCATTCGTGAAGATAACCGGCAACGGCGTGTGGGGCGACCCAAAAAATGCATCGGCAGAGACGGGGCACCGCCTGCTGGAGGAAATAATTGCCGGCCTTGCTCGGACGATTACTTTTGAGCTTGCCAGCTCTGACTAACAAAACACGCGTGCGAATTTTAATATATGGCATTTAGACGCCTTACCCTAGGTAATAAATCGCATGTCGGTTGATATGGCAGTTAAGGTTCTCGATGAGAGCCTTGGAAAAGTCGTGCTTATCAAGTTGAAAGGTGGCAAGGTCATCAGGGGGAACCTGCACGGCTTTGACCAGCACATGAATCTGTTGCTTGAAGACTCGGTAGAAATTCTTGAAGAAGGCAAGTCCAATGACTTGGGCACGATTGTCGTAAGGGGCGACAACGTAGTCATCATATCTCCACCTCCAAAGTAACATAGGTGAAAGTGGAAAGTGACGAAAGGCACAACTTCGATGGGTAATTTTACCCGTAAAAAGACCCACATACGATGCAGGCGGTGCGGCCACAACTCGTACCACAAGCGCCACAAGCAGTGTTCTAAATGTGGATATCCAGAGTCTAGGATGCGCAAATACACCTGGATAAAGCGCCAAGTCCTCTAGCGATACGCGCTGCTGATTTTGACTTTCTTTTTTGTAAAATCATTACTATTGGCCACTAAAACTGCGATCTCGGTATATGTGTTATGAATTTGTATATTGTATATTCTTTAAAAAATGAGCTACGTAATTTTACCGTTGCGTACCTGAAGTCATTTCAATAGTTTAAAATCAGATGTTCTTACCAATGCATGCTTTCAATCATGGCGTGAAAAATGCTGTGTTTGTGTCTGTCACTCTTTAGAAAGGTACTTCCTGTTTGGGCTGATAGAATGATCTGCTCATTTTTGTGAACGTATTGCACGGAGTGTTAAGAGGCGCTTCCCTTGGCCGGCGGACGCCAACATGACTGCAAAGCACTATCGTTAAAAAGTTAGGTTGGTGAAAATGCTGCCTTGATAAAAAAATTTCGATGATCCTGTTAGCAAAAAAAACATAGGTGATAGCATGACAGTTATCATCTTTATGGTATTTTAATTTCGATGCTTTCAGTTGTTGTCACAATGCGCGCCGTGTCCGCCGTGACCTGCAGATCCACTGCGACTCTCGCAACTTCCACCATTGCCACCGTCGCCGCCAGCTCAACATTCACCACCATCGTGGCTGTCCCCTCCATTGACACCATTTCCACCAGTAGTCGCAAACACGTCTGGCAGAATGTTTGCGTAAGATCCAATCGCGAGGCCGATGGCTATTATAGCCAGCAAAGACACAAATCTACTTTCTCTTGGTTGTGACCTCATCATGTTATACGGTATGGCTAGTTGCAGT
>DASZTR010000161.1:0-9850 GCA_035547955.1 Nitrososphaera sp.
AGTCGGGAACTGCTCGGTATCCGGCACTTGCTGTCGACGACTACGCGCACAGGATTCCTGCCCTTGACGAGCCTGACTGTCAGTTGCGGGTCATCGGCAAGCACCGTCGATATCCCCACCACCACCGCGTCAGAGGCGGCACGGAGCCTGTGGACTCTTGTCAGATCCTCCTTTGACGATATGGTAGAGTCTCCTGCAGCCGTCGCTATCTTGCCGTCGATGGTCATTGCAGCGTTTATCGTGACCTTCATAAGAGATCGCTACCCACCGTGATTGAAGAAACGAACCTGCCACCTGCCATCACGGCGCGTATTGCATCCTTGCTCGCCCTATGCACGATGGCCGCGTACGGGTCGTGCACAGGATACAGGTCAGTGTGCATCTTGTCGATGAACACCAGGTCGGCGGCCCTGCCGGGCGCTATCCAACCGCTATTCAGGCCAAGAATCTTTGCGGCGTTTGCAGTAGCCATCTTGACTAGCTCACGTGGTTCAATAAAGTCGCCCTGCGCGTGAGACGCCTTCCAGAGGTAGTCCATCTCGCGGAATATGTCCGGCGAGTTTAGCATCACATTGTCCGTGCCAATCGCGACTAGGCAGCCGCGCTTTAGCATCTCTGCGACATTGGGTAGGCCGGCACCAAGGACGCCGTTTGCGCGGGGGCACACAACGATTCCGGCGTTGCCGGCCCTTGCGAGCGACATCTCGTAGCCTGTAGCGTGCGTCATGTGCACCAGGATGTCTGGCCGCAAATGCTGCATAATACGCTCGACTTCACTCCTGCCGGTGTGATCCTTGGAAAACCGCACCGTCTCGGCAGATTCGGCCGCGTGTATCGCAACGAGTTTTCTTGCTGTCGACGCCATCTCGCGGTATTGGCCAAGGGCGGCATCCGTGTTTTCGTTTGCGCCGCTGATGCCAAGGCCGTCGGCGATTTCCATCACCTGCTTTGCGGCGGAGGCCGCATTTGCCGGCAGCGCCTCTGTCCCCGCAGGGTCGCCGCTATAGTGGTCAGCCCTGCCAAGTGCGACGCACTTTATCGGCAAGCCGGCCATTGCGCCCTGCAGCAGGCCGACTCCATTGGGCCCGCCCTCGCGGAAATCGGCAAATGCAGTTATCCCTTTGTGCAGCATGGAGACGGCCGAGCTTTTTATCATCGCAGCAAGCTGCTCTGGCGGGCTCTTTTCGAGGATCTTTTTCTTTGCCCCAAACACTGGGTGCACCCGCGCGTCCAGCCTGCTCCCTGCCGCAATGTCCTTGCCAATCGAGTCAGCAATGTGGGTGTGCGCGTTGATAAATCCGGGCATGACAAGGATGCTGCGGCCAGCGTCCAGCTTTTTACCCGTTCTGGAGGGAGAACGCCCTTCCCCCGCGGCCGTGATGATCCCGCGCCCGTCGATTTCGATATAGCCCTGCTCTACATGCTCCAAGTTCTCCCCAAGGAGGATGCTCGCGTTTTCAACGACTAGGGACGTCATTGTATATTTCATAGATCGCTTGGACCTTGCCTTCATTGCGCATGTCGCGGATCGTGTCGAGGGCCCTTGTGGCCGCCTCTGCTGCCCTTCGGCCATTCCTGCCGATGCCTATCCCGCAGTTGAACTTGACGTCTAGGCCGGCTGTAGCCCTTTTTATCACCTCGTCTGCCTGCGCCCCTGTCACACCGTTAGAGATTACCATAAAGTTGTCGCCTCCAAGAAAGAACGTCAGCGCGTCAAGCTTTAAAAATTCCTCTGCCAGCCTGCCGTACAGCTTCATTACAAGGGCCGTCACCTCGTACGGGGACAGCCTGCCGGCCAGTTTTGTAGAGCTGTCGACGTCGATGTGCATTATCTGCGCAGATAATTCCCCCCCTTCTTTTTCATTTGAGGTGGCAACGGCAGAGCCGGAGAAAAATATCCTTGCCTTTTCGTCGGCAAGCCTGCCCTCCTTTCTTGCGTTATATGCATTCATGCTGGCTGCAAGCGCGGTCCTGCCGGAGCCGATTGCCATCGACATCTTTAGATCCTTGTAAAGGGCTGCAAGTGCATGCGCGATCTGTACGTGTTCTGCGACTGACACGCCGTTTGTGATTACGAAATACTCGTCAAAGCGGTTGAAATAGACGAGGCAGTCTTTTTCGCTAAAAAGGCGCTGTACGTCGTAGTAGATCCTTGCCTGCAGCATCTGCAGCTGTGCCTCTCTGTCGTAGCCGAGCGTGAGCGTCCAAGGGCCATAGCCCTCGATCCTAATGATTGTAAGCTGAATCATCTATTATTGTCATCACTGTATCCGCTGCTGTCTTGTTCTTGCCTGTTGCTGTCGCCGACAGCGTTTTTTCAAGCTTTGCGAGCCGCAAGGCCATGTTGACTGCCGCGTTTACTGCGCGCGCAGGGACGATGTCCTGCCGGTCCCTTGCCTGCTTGGCAGTCATGCCGGGGCCGGTTATGCCCAGCGCGACCGGCTTGCCGTACTTTAGTGAGAGGTCTGCAATGAGGCGCGAAGCGTTCTCCGCGACAATGTCGTCGTGGCGCGTGTCGCCCTTTATCACTGCCCCAAGCGTGACGACCGCGTCGACGTTGCGCTTTTTCAACAGTTTCTCTACCGCGAGAGGCATGTCAAAGGCGCCGGGCACGTACACGACAAAAGAGACCTGGGCACCAAGCCTCCTGGCCTGCTCTTTTGCCTTTTCCAGCATGTGGAACGTTATCTTGTTGTTAAACTCTGATACTACTATTGCAAGCCGCAAAATCTTCTATGCCACCTTGGCTTTCTGGTGCGCTTCCTTAAGTTCGCTTGCCTCAACAAGCGGGATGCCAGACTTTTGGGCGTACTCATGGGCCTTTTCGATTGACAGCGCCCTGTGAGTCTGAGAGTCCATCATCTCGCATATTGCCACTGCCGGCGTCATGTTTGCCAGTTTCATTAGGTAGACGCACAGCTCGGTGTGGCCGTTCCTGTCAGAGAGCAGGTTCTTGGTGGCTATCAACACAGGCACGTGGCCGGGTGCTCTGAAATTTCTGGCAAAATCCTCCACGCCGCCACTGTCAATTCGCTTGCAAATTTTGGCCATCTCCGATATAGTGAGCGCCCTGTCCTGATCGGTTATGCCAGTGAAGGTGTTGCGGTGATTCACAGAGATTGAAAATGATGGCTTGTCGCCGTACGCTGCTCTGCCTTCTACCAATTTTAAAAAGATAGGGTTGACCTTGCCCATGCTTGCTATCATGTCGTGCATGTAGACTAGGCCCAGCTTGCTTGTCACCTCGTTTGCGATTGCAAGGCAGAGCAAGCCTCCGGCGTCCTGCCTCATCGTGGCAACGTGTTCTGGCGTGACGTGCTCTGCGGCCACTACCATGTCTATCTCGTTTTCGCGCCCCTCGTCGTCGTGGACCAGCACAAACCTACCGGCCCGAAGTGCCTCTATGGCTTCGGTTAATGGCAACAATTGAGGCTTGGCGCTGTTGCTATTAATACATTACTAAAACGCTGGTAATAACCATTATTATGGTAGGTTCTTGCTAACGTACTTGCTGAGGATGTCTGTCTCGATGTTCACCTTGTCGCCCTTTTTCTTTACCCCAAGCGATGTCAGCTCTAGCGTGTGAGGTATCAGGGAGATAGAGAATTTTTCCTTGTCAACGTCGACTACTGTGAGGCTGATGCCGTCTACTGCTACTGAACCCTTTGGCACGAGCGCTCTTGCAAGATCCTTTCTATCGAGCCGGAACCACATCGTAGTTTCTGATGGCTTTTCTACCTTCTCGGTGATAGTTGCGGTGCCATCCACGTGGCCAAGAACGAAATGGCCCTCAAGCCTGTCGCCTGCCCTCATGCTGCGCTCTACGTTTACCCTATCTCCCGGCTTTATGCCGCCGAGAGACGTCCGCCGGATGGTCTCTGCAACCATCTCAAACTGCGCCTCGCCTTTTTGCAATTTCGTCACCGTGAGGCAGGCACCATTTATGCAGACGCTGTCGCCCACCTTGAGACCCTTGGTCATCCTGCCGCCGAGCTTGACTCGAA
The DNA here is from genome assembly GCA_035547955.1 of Nitrososphaera sp. Lineage (GTDB taxonomy): Archaea > Thermoproteota > Nitrososphaeria > Nitrososphaerales > Nitrososphaeraceae > Nitrososphaera. The sequence goes on from DASZTR010000161.1 coordinate 4,005, forward strand.
TGGCAGTATCGGCGCCCTTTTTTTTCGCCCGCGCTACAGACCTTACTTCCGCAAGACCTTCAATGATGCCGGTGAACATACACTATGACAACGGAGCAACAAAGAGGAGATAAAAAGATTGATTTGCCATCGTCGCAAGAGAAAAATCATCAGGAGGTCTTGCATATATGCACAATAACAACAATACCACTACCGCCGTGTTTTTCGGTGACGAGCTTGCCCGCTACGGGTTTGGCGGATCCCACCCGTGGGGCACAGACCGCATCTACGCGTTCTGGTCCAAATTGCAGAGCGAAAGAGAGGTCGCAAATGGCGTCATAGTCGAGCGGCCGGAAATGGCGACGGAACAGGACGTACTTTCATTCCATGACCGTAGCTATGTCGAAATGGTCAAGATGGCGTCAAAACAGTGCAGAACCATCCCGCTTGATAGGGGAGACACGCAGTCTTTTTCGCGGCATATTCGAGGCGACGCTGTACGTGGGGGGCTCTACGCTTGCGGCCCTTGACATGGTAGTGCAGGGAAGAGACAGCGCCGGAAGGAGGATAGAGCACGCGTTCGTGCCCATTGCCGGACTGCACCATGCAAGGCGCGACACTGCGGGTGGCTTTTGCGTTTTCAATGACGTCGGCGTAGCTATAATTCGGGCGCGCAAAAAGTACGGAATAAAGAGGATAGCATACGTCGACATTGACGCGCACCACGGTGACGGCGTATTTTACGAGTTTGAAGACGACCCGCTGCTGTTCTTTGCAGACGTACACCAGCAGGGCGTATATCCGGGCACCGGCTCGGCCGGCGAAACGGGCAAAGGGGAGGCTAGGGGGACAAAGATGAACATACCCCTAGAAGCAGGGTCTGGTGACAGCGAGTTTTTGGAGGCGTTTTCAAAAGCGGCGGAGTTTGTCGACGCGTCCAAGCCAGAGTTGATCTTTCTCAACTGCGGGGCGGACAGCCTAACCGGCGACCCGATAACCGACTTGCGGTACAGCGCACGCGCGCACGGCCACGTGGGAAGAGTGCTGCACAGCCTTGCCCACAGGCACTGCAACGGCATGATAATCGCCGTCGGCGGCGGTGGATACAACCGCGCAAATATTGGCGCCGCATGGACAGAGGTAGTTAGGGCACTTGCCCTCTATCATAAACGATATACTATTAAGGACAATCCGGCCCACAAAAAGCCAGCTATGAGTGCCCGTAAAGCGTACAGCGAAGTCCTTAGCCTGATGCGCGAGCATCACAAGTGGTTCAACAGGTCGATCCCCCTTATCGCAAGCGAGAACATTCCAAGCCCCGCCGTGAGGGAGGCCGTGATATCTGACTTTGGCAATCGCTACGCTGAAGGCTGGCCCGGCGAGCGCGTCTATGCAGGGTGCATCTACATCGACCAGGTAGAGGTCATCTGCAACGAATTGGCAAGAAAAGTGTTCAGAGCCGAGTTTGCCGACTGCCGCGCCACTTCGGGCGTCGTAGCAAACCTTGCAATTTATGCGGCGTTTTCAAGCCCGGGCGACTGGATGATGGCCGCGTCCATCCCGTCTGGAGGCCACATTTCGCACGGCAAAAAAGAGCACGCCGGGACGGCAGGCTTGGTGCACGGACTCAATATCGAGCACTACCCATTTTCAAAGGAAGAGATGACAATCGACGTCGACGCCACAAAGAAAAAGATCGAGGATATGACGCGAGAAGGCAAAGCGCCCAGGATGGGCATGTTTGGAGGCTCGCTGTTCCTGTTCCCGCACCCGGTAAAAGAGCTTGCAGGATTCATGCACGACCACGGCATGTACATAAACTATGACGGCGCGCACGTGGCCGGATTGATTGCAGGGGGAGAGTTCCAGGACCCGCTGCAAGAAGGCGCAGATTCGATGACAATGAGCTCGCACAAGACGCTGTGGGGCCCGCAGGGCGGGATCATCGTATCGTACGAAAAGCACGCAGAGGCGATAAAGAAGGGCATATTCCCAGGCAACACGTCGAGCCACCACCTGCACCATGTCGCGGGCAAGGCTATTGCGCTTGCAGAATCGCTGCAGTTTGGAAAGCAGTATGCAAAGCAGGTAATCAAAAACGCCAAGGCTCTTGCTGAGGCGCTTGCAGGGTACGGATTTGGCGTCCTTGGAGAGAAGAGGGGTTATACAATGTCGCACCAGATAGCAGTCGACGTCACGAAGTTTGGCGATGGCGGCACGATTGAGAAAGACTTGGAAAACGCGGGCATTATACTCAACAGACAGCTTTTGCCGGGAGACATCAAGGCCGGCAGGCACTACATGCACCCCGGAGGCGTAAGGATAGGCGTGCCGGAGGTAACTAGGCTTGGCATGAAGGTCGGCGAGATGAAAGACATTGCGAAATTCATAAAGCGCGTGGTGGTGGACAAGCAAGAGCCGGCAAAGGTGGCTAAAGACGTCGCGTCGTTCCGCAAGGATTTCCAGAAGGTGCAGTACGCGTTTGACAATGCGGTTGGAGCTTATGAATACATAAGCCTGGTAAGCGGTGGCAAGCGCAAGTAAGTAGAATAGAAAGAAGGAAATTGTGGAGCGCAGAAAGATAGGCAGGCAAATGAGCAACTTTTTTCTTGGTTGCCAGATCCATTGTCATTAGACAATTCGCCAAGCAGCATAAGCAGAGTATAGTCGTTACTTTGATAATCTTCAGGCAAAAAAATATTTGCTATTTGATAGGCAAGAAAAGGAAGGTAGGCTACCGCATTTAATAATATAGCAACAAAATTTTTTGCTACTTTAATTTTATTTCAGAGTCTAGGGGCAATAACAGTATTAGCCAAAACACAAGGAATGATAAAGGAAAACCGTCGTTCCTATTTTTGCTGGCATGTATGTGTGAATGTATGTATGTATCCTTTTTTCCTCTTGTCCTGTTTTTGCTCCTGACGACATGCACTTAATATTTGGTATAACTTGCTATGAGTCACTTTAAACAGTTTCAAGACCCGCAATTGAAGTGATGGGATAAAGTAGCAGAGAGATCACTATCATTGTAACTGAAAAAGTGGGTACATATACGCAAGAAGCCCTGATCAGGGCCATTATAGAGGATATTGTCTCAAAACGGCCGCTTTATGGAGAAGAATAGTCTTTAATATCATCCACGCAAAAGATGCGCGAGATTGGTGGAAATGCCGCTGCCATCCGACGACGGAATAAAGAGAGAAATCGGACGATCAGGCTTTTACGAACACAATATGCTTGTTTATCCGGATTTAGACTCCTTCCAAGAGATCTATTGTGGATATGCCAAGAAACATCTGGAACCGCCGCATAATGAAATCGTGCTGATAGTGACTCACTATCAAGATATTGGCAAGGTACGCAGGAATTTATTGGCGGCAGGAGTGGATGTCAGCAAATACGAGAAGAAAGAAGGCTCCCTCATAATTCTAGACTCTGTCCAGTCATATCACGCAAATAGCGACCATACAGGAGTGTTGAAATTGGCAGAATCTTTAGTAGAAAAGGCAGAGAGGGAAGGCAGAACTGGGGTGTGTGTGTTTGGGGACATCGGCTCTTTCTTTTTGTTTGACAGAGTTCCCGAGCTTTTACAGTACGAGTTGTCCATTCCAAAAAGACTGCCGATTAAACTAAAGTCGTTCTGCAGCTATCACGCCGACGACTATGGCAAGCTCTCAAACGAAGAGAAGAAAATACTGGTAGACAATCATTTTAGGCGCATCCAGCCCCTCAATTAGATAAGAAGCATCTCGCATATACCTCTGGAAAAAAGAGAGCGTGATTTACAGAAATGTTTTTCGCTATAGAATCTGGTAATAACATTTAGAAATACTTATTTCTGCATTCATGACCTACGAATTGCATCTGCAAAATGATATCATCATCGCCGCAGCCTCGTAGTCCGCACAAAGTCATGGTAGTTGACGACGAAAGGGATGTACTGGACGTAACAGAAATGTCCATTGAACAGTGCGGCTATCACGTTGAGTCGTTTTCAGACCCTCGTGCAGCTTTGCAGAGGTTCAAGCAGAGCCCAGAGGAATTCTCGCTTGTATTGAGCGACATAAGGATGCCCGTCCTGGACGGCATCGCGTTTTCCCAAGAACTACTAAAGATAAAAAGCAACGTCAAGATACTCCTAATGACTGCTTTTGACATAGATGCTTACATCTTTAACAAATTACCGACTATAAGAAAAGAAGACGTTGTGCGAAAGCCGTTCCTCCTTCAGGATCTGTGCAAGACTGTCAACCAGCGTCTAAAGAGATAAAACGCTTAGAGTGCTCTATTGCAATAGAATAACACAAGTTGCGCTCACAAATTGCCATCTTGGTTGCGATCATCGCCGCGTCTTTGTCGACCGCGTTCATCTTGTACACTTCCTCGGTATCTGCAGCCGAGACTGTGAACGAGCTTGCACTGCAAAACATAAGATCAAATGCAGAGATTCAGGCAAGTGACCTGTCGCACATCCTTGCCAGCAAGATACAGGGGGTGGCATCAAACCTCCAGGTAATATCAATCACGGATGGCGTGCAAAATCAAGAACCGGACAAGGCGAGGATAGTCCTTGACGAGGGGCAAAACTCTACATCTGATTTGACATCATTCTACATGCTGCTCGACAAGGACGGCAAGATGCTTCTCATTAGCAATGCCAATGAAACTACTATGCAGAGATATGGCGGAACGGACTTGAGCTACAGAGACTATTTTGTAAAACCAAAGGAAACGCTCCAGCACTACTATGGGAACGTAATAGAGTCAAATGATAACGTGCAGAGAGTCTATTTCTCATATCCGGTGATCAGCAGGGAACAACAACAGCTACCGCAAGGGGGAAGAACAATAACAACAGCTACCGCTGCAGGCGATAATAATAGTAGCAGTGGTGGTGGTCAAACAGGCGCCGGCACGTTCAACGGAGTAGTTGTTGCGGCAGTCGATGTCAGGCAAATGGGCAGATTTCTCCAAAGCCAAATACCTGCAAAATATGCAGGCTCTGTCGGCCTGATGGATTCACACGGAGCAATACTCTACTCTCAGAATACTACCCTCATTGGAAAGAAGGTAACTGGGCCCGAATTCCAGTCGCTGCTGCTCTCCGCAGGCAGGGAATTCCAGCAATCATTTAACAAATTCTTAGAAGATTCGCTTAAAGGCCAGACAGGCTCAAGCCACTTTGCAATAAATGGAACGTCCATTACAATTGCGTACCAGCCAGTAGCCGTGCAACAGCAGACTTTTGGTGTCCTATACGTTTCCCTCGCGCAAAACATCGGAGGCAACAATGATGAAGATAATGGCGGTGGCATTGCCAGTGGTGGCGGCAATGGCAGATCAATATTTGAGCCGGCATCCTTGATTGCGCAACAAAGAAACATGAGTATCTTGCTCATCGCGGCGGTAGGCGCAGTTGCGGTAGCAGCGGCCTACTTGGTCATGTCGTGGAACAGAAAGCTAGAATCCACGGTAAGGAAAAAGACATCAGAGCTCGACACTGCCAATCGATCACTTGCAGAATCTAATGCACAGCTGGTCGAAGCAAACGAGATGCTAGAAGCTCATGACAAGATGCAAACGGAATTTGTCAACATAGCAGCTCACGAGCTTAGGACTCCGATACAGCCGATCATAGGAGTGATAGAGCTGCTGAAAAGTAAAAAAAGTAAGGATCGCGATAATGATGACAACAGAGGCGGTGGCAGTAGTAGTAAGCCGTCGTCGTCAAGCACGTTATCAGCAGGAGAAGTAGAGATTACATCCAAGCAGCTTGACATAATGGACAGAAACGCCAAGCGCCTCCAAAAGCTGTCGTCTGAAATACTGGACGCAACGAGGATTGAGGCAGGCACGCTCAGGCT
>DASZTR010000162.1:0-11607 GCA_035547955.1 Nitrososphaera sp.
CTGCCGCTGCCGCTGCCGCTGCCGCTGCCGCTGCCGCTGCCGCTGCCGCTGCCGCTGCCGCTGCCGCTGCCGCTGCCGCTGCCGCTGCCCTTTTCACCACCACCGCCACCATGTTTGTGCCCTCCGCCGTTGTCGCCCCCATGATGCTCCCCGCTTCCCTGCTTGTCATTCTTCTTATCCATCTGATAAATGGGCGGAGATATAGTAGTAGCAATCTTGCTTTTCGCGTGCGTCGAAAAATCGTCGCCCCCTGCTGCGCTGGCTGCCGCTATCCTTAGTACCGGCGCGCCTACTAGCAATATAATAATCGTACCGGCCGCCAAAACTCCTGTTAAATAAGAGTTCGCTCCCTTGCTCATATGGCCTAAATCCTCTCTCGTCTCATTATGTAAGATGTATCCGGAACTATTGATACTATTTAACTATTGAGTATGGCTTGTAAAAATATGCAAGGACGGCGTCGTTTCAGAAATATCTTCTAGCTGCTTTTCATGAAATTATTGTATACCGCCACTGCTTCTTCTTCGTCCTTTGCGCCGACAATAGTAGCCGCACCACTGGACAAAAAGCTCACTGACATCTTGCCGGCATTTGTCGCCGTGATGCCCAGCGTTCCCCGCGTCCTTACCTGATAGCCCAGCGTCTCTGCCGTCTTGCTGACGCCGCCAAGGTTGACCGGCACAGGGTTTGCCGGCGTTATAGTCCATGTCCTCTTGCCCCTGTCCCTGCCGCACAGCTCCTCGATTATCAGCTCCTTTGCCGCGGTTATTGTTCCTCCCTGCTGCGGGCCGTCGTTTACCGCCGTCCGTGCCGCTGTGCCACATGCAGGGCACTCGTCCTGCCTTGCTATCTGGACCTTATCAAACGACAGCTCGTTGAGGTCGACGTACAACAGCTTGTTGACAAGCGTCGGCTGCTGGCCAGTGATTATCTTGACTGCCTCCGACACTTGGATCCCGCCCACAAGGTACAGTATTGACGGGTGGACTCCTTCCGTGCTGCATGCCGGCATCTCGTCCTCGTTGAGCGCCGGGAACAGGCAGCGCAGGCAGGCAGTCTTGTTCGGGATTATCGTAGTCACGGAGCCGAGCATCCCAAGCGCGCCTGCATAGATTAACGGGATGTTGTGCTTGATGCACGCGTCGTTTAGCGCATAGCGCGCGTCGACGCTGTCCAGCGCGTCTATGACAAGGTCAAAGCCCTTGATTATGCCTTCGGCGGTGTATTTCGTGACCGAAGTGGGCACCGGCTCTATCTCCACGCCGGGGTTCATCTTGCGCAACCGGTCGGCTGCAGCTTCGACCTTTACCCTGCCGATGTCATCCTCTGTGTAGAGGTGTTGCCTGTGCAGGTTCGTGATCTCTATGACGTCCCTGTCTACTATGCGGAGCTTGCCTACGCCCATTGCCACAATCTGCGTCACTACCGGGTTCCCTATTCCGCCTGCGCCCACTACGCATATCTTGGCAGAGCGGAGCTTTTCCATGCCCTCAAAGCCTATCTCTTCAAGCATCACCTGCCGGGAATAGCGTTGCAGCTCCTCGCTTGTCAGCTCGGCGCCGCCTGCCACCGCCGGCAGTATGTAGACATTGTCGCCGTCCTTGAGAGCGGTGGTCATGCCGCCTGAGAAGCGCATGTTCTTGCCGTTGACGTAAATGTTGATGAGCGAGCGGGGCTTGCCGTTGTGGTCAAAAACCCTGCGCTTGAAATCGTCGCCCATCTGCTCCGACACCTTGTTAAACGCGTCCTGGAGGTCTTGGGCTTCTAGTGGGAGTTTTTTCTCTCCTTGGCCCTTGTTCAACACCGACGGGACTGTGAATTCCACTTTTGCCATCTTATAAATATCACCCGATCATCGCCGAGACAGCGGCCGCGTCCGGCTTGACCGCTGTAAGTTTCGGCAGCACTCCTATAATTGCTTCTGTAGCCTTTAGCCCGTTGCCTGTGACGTAGCAAACCACCTTTTCGTCCTTGTCTATCTCGCCTTCTTCCACCAGCTTTTTCAATACGCCCACCGAAACCCCACCGGCCGGCTCTGTGAATATGCCCTCCGACTGCGCAAGCATCATTATCCCGTCCCGTATCTCCTCGTCGATGACCTCCTCCGCTAGGCCGCCGTACTGCTTGAGCCTCTTTAGCACATAGATGCCGTCGCCCGGGTCGCCTATCGCAAGGCTCTTGGCTATCGTCTCCGGCCTTTCCACGGGGATGACCTCCTCAGAGTTGCGCTTGAACGCGTCGACCACCGGCGCGCACCCGTGCGGCTGCGCGGCCACTATCTTTAGATCCTTGACGCTTCCAATCAGTCCAAGGGCGTGCAGCTCTTCAAAACCCTTGCATATGGCGTTGAGCATGGCGCCTGAGCCTACCGGGACTACTAGCCTGTCCGGCACCTCCCATCCCAGCTGCTCCGCGACTTCGTACGCGAGCGTCTTTGACCCTTCTACATAATATGGCCTCATGTTGATGTTGACGATGCCATAACCCTTCGAGTCGCCGATTATGGACGCGACCCTGTTTGCGTCGTCGTACGTGCCTTCGACTGCGACAAATTCGGCGCCGTACGAGAGCGCCTGTGCTATCTTTACGTGCTCAATGTCCGAAGGTGCAAAGATGTAGCAGGGAAGGCCTGCCTTTGCCGCATGAGCGGCCGTTGCAGAGGCAAGGTTGCCCGTTGACGCGCATCCAACCGCCTTTAGTTTTGTTTCCTTGGCCCTTGACACAGCTACTCCCGCGGGCCTGTCCTTGAATGAATATGTCGGGTTGACAGAGTCGTTTTTAATGTAAAGGTTATCCAGTCCCAGCCGCTCGCCCAGCTTGTCCGCATGCTGGAGCGGCGTGAGCCCTGCGTTGAGGCTGACTATATTTGCCTTGTCCGTGACCGGGAGGAGCTCAAAATAGCGCCAGTAGGTCTTTTCCCTGAGGTCAAACGTGTGCCTGTTTATCGACGACACTTCCTTGTAGACGACGTCTAGGGGACCAAAACACTCTTCACAAACGTACCTGAACTGCGGTTCGTACTCTTTGCCGCATTCCCTGCACTTTAGCGACTTTATACTTCCCATTTTTTATTTTACGCCCTTTCTCTGAAAGCTAAATATTAGAACGTCTCTAAGCACATTTTAAGTATCGCTTAACTTTCCAGTATATTGATATTGTAATGCTTAACAGAAAATTTCCTGCAATTTCTCACAATTTTGTTCTGCGCATGAAGAAATATGCGATAGAATCATGGCTGTTTTAGCACGTTATGGAAGCAAGTCCTGTCGCCGGTGTGGCACATCGGCTTGTCCGAATCCACAACGTACAAAAGCGCGTCTGCGTCGCAATCTATTAAAATTTCGTGCACCGGCTGGACGTTCCCGGATTCTTCGCCTTTCATCCAGAGCTTGTTGCGAGACGTGCTCCAAAACCAGGCGTTCCCTGTCTTTATCGTGTTTTCAAGCGCCTCTTTGTTCGCATAGACGAGCGTCAGCACGTCCTTTGTCCTGCGGTCCTGCACCACCACTGGGAGCACGCCTCCGCGCTTGGCAAAGTCGACGTCGTTCGCAGACTTGACGTTCATGATATATTGCAGTCTAGCGCGCAGGTCAGAGAAATAAACCTATATTGTTTGACCTGCAAACCTTCTTTGACTTGTCTCCTCCCGAATCGTCGCTCGATTTCGACGCGTACTGGAAGGCGTGGCTTGCGTCACAGCTATCAGAGATGAGGGAAAAGGCGGCGGCAAGGGCGCGCCAGCAGCAACAGGAAGATGAAGAAGAAGAGAGGTTGCAGCAGCAAGGCGGAGGAGCAGAAGAATTCTAGCAACCTTTAGGTGCACGCAACTGCTACCGTAGAGCCATGCTGAATGTGCTGCTTGTGCAGCTATGCGAGCAACCTGCTTGCAACACATATGACGCAGCGATAAAAATCGCATACGCAGTGATAGTGACTGCGGCAATAGTCGCAATCATTGCGTTCGTACGCAGGCACATTTCCAATCGTTCCCTGCGCTGACTTTAGGCAGAGATATATGCCCCCGCCGTAGAAATGCTGTCAGCGGGGTGGGGAAGCCAGGTCATCCCGGCGGGCTCATAACCCGCAGATCGGTGGTTCAACAGGATAAGAGATACAACATCTATCCGGAAAATCCACCCCCCGCTATACGTATTGAAAGCCTGATTTTTCCATCCCGTACCTGTGTAACGGCTTGGTCAGGTGCCTATGTGCCTTGGGCGTCGGCACGTACAGCCCAAGCTTTAACATGCGCTCTTTTTCCACTACTATTTTCTGCGCCTTTTGGTCGCGGAACTTGCACTTTTCGCACTGGTAGCCCTTGTTTTTGCCCTCTGATTTCATACGCCTGCCGCACACCTTGCACAGAGGGTTTGCGACATCATAGACGGGTGCAAGCCCTTTCACCAGCAAGTATTCGACGTTCAGTATCTTTGGGTGGAGCGTCGTGCCTTTGCGTACCCCTGCGCCTATCTCGATGAGGTCGCCTGGCGCAAGGGCTACTGCGACGTTTGCAAGGCCAGTCGGCTCGTAAACAGCCGCCGGCATCTCGGCGCCAGATTGCTCTACTGAAAACATCACGTGGCCCCCTTCCATCGCATACGGCTTGCTCTTTACCCTGCACCTGACGTAGCCTGCCGTGTACGCCTTTATCGTACGCAAATCAAGCTCGTTTTGCAGATGCATGTTGGTGCCCTGGTTTGAGCGGAACACCATGTGGCCCTCGAGCTCTTCTGTTGCCATTGAGGAAGGACTTGTTATTATCCTGGACATGGCCGACGACACCACTTCGGGGTTTTCGCCCCTGACTCCAAAGAACACGGGGTCGGGCCCGTGCGGCGTAATCAATATCCTGTGGTGGTTCTGGTCATAGTTGTTGAACGTGTACGGAAAAGTCTCCTTGCTGAACCTGATGACTCTGTCGCTGTCCACCACTCTGGGCGTGCCACAGTTTTCTGGCGTGCGGTACGCAATGAGCTCAAACGTATGGTCGCCGTCGAGCGCGCAGCCCATTGCACCCAGCGTGCCAACAAGCCCCTGCCCGTTGCCAAACGTCCAGAATTTTATGCCGCATTCCCTTGCCACCTTTTCGGCTTGCTGCCTGCTGGACACGTCGCACATGGCAAAGGCGCTAAACTGCTTTAGTTTCTCCGGCAATGTTTCGCCCTCCAGAAACGCCACACCTGGGTTCGCCCCGCTGCCGATGGCCGAGCCCTCTTCCACGGCCTGCCTGACATAGTCGATGGCCCTGCCTGCATCCCTTACCCTTGCCCGCAGGCAGACTGCGCCGTTGCCCCGAGTCTTCCAAGGGATGTTGGGGTTGAGCCGTATCAAGAGCGGGTAATCGACAAGCTCCGCGCCCATCTCCCTTTTCAGCTCGCCAGCGACCCGGAATGCCAGGTGGGTCGTGCACCGGCCTGCTCTGGAATCCGTATCGTCAAATGCTATGTGCAGGAGCGCCATATTGCGATATGCATGGTGCAGTGGGCGGAAATTGGCTTAATAGTGTATGGTTGGAACCGGAAGAATAACCAACGTTCATGAGAATTCTATATATTATACAAATGTCGAACTAACCCTAGTCTATCTGCCCAGCTAGACTGGCTGAAAAGATGCAGGCTCCACTGCGTTGTGCCCCAAAAAAAGGACAGAGCCACGACCATTGGCGGTTTAATACTCCGCGCACATGACACACGTATCCCCAAGGTATGCCGCAACGCCTGCATTGATCAGCTTTTTTCTTTTCTATTTCGCTCTCATAGTTGCATCTAATTATATCGCTGTTATACAGACGGCACAGAGTTTAAATAGTTTCAAGCACTGACAACGCCTAGTGAACTAGATGCCAGTCGCAATACTTCCTGATGTTTCTGAACAGCACTGCATCGGCTGCGCGCTCTGCGTAGAAATCTGCACCGCTCTCGGTCCAGATGTGCTCAGGGTCAAGCCGGTGGAAGGATGGAAGAGGGGTAAGGCATTTGTCTTCTATCCAGAAAGATGCATCTCTGATGGAGCGTGCATCGGCGTTTGCCCGACAAAGGCAATATTCTGGATGAGGCCGATGGACTACACCCCAGGACAGCCAATTCCACTGAAGAAGCACGGCCTCTTCGTGAAGGGCTGGGAAGAAGGTTAAGCCTTCTTTCACTCTTCTCTTTTCTTTCTTTTTCAATAATAACGATAGTTATAACAATTTAAGCAACGTCCTTTATCCATGCTACTGTCAATAGTAGGGAGAGAGAGGAGGAGGTAGGTAGCAAGCAGGTTGGTCGAGTGGGACGAGCAGATAAAAGCGCACCTTTTCTGGATATGGAAGGAGGACGAGGGCTTGCTAAAGCGCGGGAGGGAGGGCATGCTGGTGATAACCGACAGGCGCCTCGCGTTCATTTCAAAGACAGAGATGACGTATCGCGCACACGACACGCATTCCACCCGGCAAATAAATCGCTTCAAAGCCGGCGAGAACGTTTTCCGGCCTGCCGAGGGATATGGCATAAAAGACCTTGAGAAGGATCTTGACAAGAGCCCGGACAACTTTGAGGTGCCATACCGGCAGATAATGGACATCACGTCGGAGGAAAAGAGGTGGGGCACGCTCCTCAAGGTAAAGCTCAACATGGGCGACACCGCAAAGACGATAAAGTTCTCCATAGTCAAGGGCTGGGTAACATACCCTGCGAAGGATCCGTTGGAGTTCCAGCGCATGGATTGGACTCCTCTCATCAGCCTTGTAAAAACGGCGACCTAGGCAAAACGTTATATTGGCAGCTTTTGCGCCGCATATGTTACAACCAACAAGACCGATAAATGACCAAAGCATTCGTTTTAATCAGCGCCGACACCGGCGTTGAGGGCCTTTTGCACGAAGAGATAAAAGCACTCGGTGGAGTAAAGGAAGTCTACGAGCTGTACGGCGAATACGACATCATGGCCGTGGTGGAGGAGCCGTCAGAGAAGGAAGTCCAACACGTCGTCTCGTGGGAGCTGCGCAAGATAAAGGGCGTGCGCAGCACAAACACGATGGTCGTCGCAAGATAATAAGGCCATAGAGCAATAGCCTCTTCTATATGGACAATGATTTGTGGGACGCCCAGACGTACGACAAGGTTTCCAGCATCCAGGAAGGTTGGGCCCTTGACGTTATGCAGCGCAGAAATAAATGGAGGGGCGACGAGGTTGTGCTTGACGCCGGCTGCGGCTCTGGCAGGCCGACTAGAGCCCTCGCCGGTAAGGTGCCGGAAGGCCGGGTCTATGCGGTGGACATGGACCCGAACATGGTCCGGCAGGCGCAGGCTAACCTGCGCGACTGCAATAACGTGCAGGTTATCCAATCAGACATTACAAGAGTAAAGCTGCCTGCAAAGGTGGACGTAGTTTTCTCTAATGCCGTCCTGCACTGGATAGCCGATCATAGAGCGGTGTTTGCCAATTTTGCAGAGTTGCTAAAGGATAGAGGCCAGCTCTTGGCCCAGTGTGGCGGGCAGGGCAACCTGGAAAGTGCCATCGCCATCCTTGACAGGGTCGCGTCAAGTGATCCGTTCCGGCGGTATTTTGCAGGATGGAAAAATCCATGGAATTTTGCGACGCCGGACGACACGGAAAAGCTGCTATACGAGGCCGGGTTCAGAAATGCCACAGCCAAACTTTCCGCGGCGCCGGTGACCTTTGCCAGCCGCGAGCAGTTCTCGACGTTTGTCAAGACTGCAGTCGTCAGGTCTCACTTGGCGCGCCTGCCGGCAGTACACCAGGACAGGTTCCTTGAGGCGTACCTTGATGAATGCGAAAGGCAATCGCAGCAGAAAAAATGGCTGCTTGGTTACGTGCGACTAAACATCACGGCGGAAAAATAAAAATAGCAATAATTAAAGAAGGCATTTTTCCTTTCCACCCGTGTTGCCAAAAAAGCTCTTTGTGGTAGGCGTTGGGCCCGGCTCGCCAATGTACGTGACCGATGCGGCAAAAGAGGCCGTCGGGAAATCAAGATACGTCGTCGGCTACAAATACACGCTGGCTACGATAGAGGGCTTTATCGACCGCAGCAGGCAGGAAGTGCTTGATGTCACGATGAAATCACAGGAGGACGTGTACCAGGACGTCTATGCGAGGATGAAGGATGGAGAATACTGCACCGTGCCTTTCACCGGCGACGTCAATTTCTCTGAATCAGAAGTGGTAGATCGTCTGCTAGAGATTTTTGGCGATGACAACGTGCAGATAATCCCTGGCATCAGCTCCATCCAGATAGCGGCCGCAAAATCCCGCGTGCCTACCGACAAGGCGTTCATCGTCACCTTCCATGTGACGGGCGACATTGAGCAGAAAAAGAAGGACCTAGTACAGGCTGTCAAGGACGGAAAAAGCGTGATACTCTTGCCGAGGCCATGGCCGCGCGATTTGTCAAAGCACTTCATGCAGTCCGACATTGCAAAATTCCTAAAGGCAAACGGCATCGACACGCAAAAGCTAAAGGTGTGGGTGTTCGAGCACCTGACCACAGACAAAGAGACGACGTTTAGGGGCGTCGCAAGCGACCTTGAGGGAAAAGAGTTCTCTGACCTGTCGGCGATGGTCATTGATCAAGTAAAGAGGCAGACGTACCTAGAGTTTTGACTGATCAGGCGACGCCGGGAGGCTCGCCCCTCTCAATAACCTTTTCAAGGTAGCCGACCTGCTGCTCCATGAATTTTTTGCGCTTTTCTTCCTCGTCAAGCTGCGCCATGTCAAACGACTCTAGGCCCAGCACCTTTAGCAAAACGTGCAAAATCGATTGCGCGGCTTTTGGCTGGATGATGTTTGGATTGTCTATTTCCCCCAGCATACACGCCGCGTCTATACCGCGCTCTTTGGCAAGGCCGAGCACGAGACCGTTAAAGCCGGAGATCTGGCCCTCGCCCTGCAGCATCTCTGCACCGGCATCCTTTAGCGGTTGCACGAGTGCGGGGTTGTTGACAGCTGCAAACACCCTGCCACCGGTGCCCGGCTGCCTGAGTGCAGCGCCAATGGAATAAAGTACGCTCACGTTCATGCGCTGCGCCATGCCCAGCACTTCATAGCAGACCTCATACAGGCGCCTTGGGTCGCCGGGGTTAAAATCGCCCGTGAATATCAAAAGGTTGCTTTCGTCGACGGCGTAAAAGCGGTAGCTGGCCTGTTTGTAATCGACGATTCCATCCTTGTAGCTCACAAAGGGAGGCCAGAACGAGTACAGCTCAGCAAAGACCTTGGCGTCGAGCTTTTTTGCAAGGTACGCAAGGCCGATCCCGGCGACGTTTCCCATGTCCGGGAGTGCCGCGACTATTCTGGATGGGCCGGAAAGCTGGGGCGTCCTGTGCACCTTGAGGCCTATCATAATATACTCTTGCGCCTTTTGCCACAATAAATATCAATCATGCTGTGCGAAACTATTGATACTTGCATAACAGTCCAACGAGTTTGTAAACTGTATTTATATATTAAAAACGGCTTCTAAAAGCCGAAATGTCAATGGAAAAGTCTGTTGGCATGGCTCAACAACAGGACAAGGCTTCAATGAAATACTGCGCTGAATGCGGGGCCAAGATGCCCAAGACGCAAAAGACCTGCCCTGCATGTGGCGAGGGCCAGTAAAATAGTCATCAGGGCCTTTCCCTCCCTTTTTGTTGTTTTGCATTCATAAAAATCTCGCCAACGCTTAAAGCCGGCGACGACAAAGCCCAACCTGCACACACAACATATGAGCGAATCCCGATACCCAGTTTCTGCCACGTTCAAGGTGCTTGACGGCCACGACATATACAGGAGCGACAACCTGATAGTCGCGCTGGTTGTGGTCGAAAGCCAATACGGCAGAGACCTGCGCCTCTATCGGTGGACGAGACGCAATGAGCAATGGAAGGTCGACCTGTGCAGGATGAGCGTCAAGAGGTGGAACTGGACCGAGATGGCGGCCAAAGTCTCCGAGTTCATCGAGAAATATGGCCTGAAGGGCGGCTCGGCGACGGAAGAGGGTTAATATGCTTAATAGTAGCATATTGTAGCGTAAAAACAACATTCACTCATTTTGTAGTCGATCGGCAGGAGAAACAAACTCATGCATATGCATGGCACTATAGATGATTGTCACTGGCGCCGCTCTTTTTGTGCTATTGCTTTGCACCATCTTGGACCCGAGGGTACAGCATTGCCAAGATAATGTTGATAGCGGCGACGGTGGTGGTGGTCCTATTTACGGTCCTGCCGACTGCAAGCAATGCCATGGTCGATTCCCTGTTTGAAATTCCGCCTCAAAACAACCTTGTCCTCATCATTCTATCAGCTTGCCTCGCTGCCTTGGTGCAACGATATTGGGAGGGTAGTTCTCAGGCTTTGGTTCATCTAATTACTGTTCATAATCGAGATATTGCAAAGTCTAGTACACTGATATCTTGAGCTTGTACTGTGTGTATACGTACGTGTGTGTATACGTGTGTGTGTGCGCACACACACGCACATGCGCAGAAGACAATTTCTAACATAACCAACTAAAAGCCCTCAAAGTTTGTCCCACCAAGCTGTTGTATCATCCACCACTCTATTGCTGCCGCTGCAAGCAGTATCGCCGCGGCGATGCAGAGCTCTATCAGCGTGGGCACGACATACTCTCGCCATGGCCTCCTTTTTGCAAAATAATAGATGAGCATACCACTCCTTGACATCGCAAGGCCGTACGTGATGACCTCCATTATGCCAAACGGCGTGGCGAGGATGAGCTGTGGCGGTACGTTCTGCAGGGCTGGCGAGCCCTGTGCGAGCGCAGCAAAGACGTTTCCCGTGGCATAGCCGGAAAACACGCCGAGGGCGATGCCAAGCCCCGGCACGAACATGCCAAGTGCTATCTTGACGTTGTTTGCGAATATGCCGATGTTGTCGATGTCCTTTATCTGCGATGAAAACTCGTCTCTGACCTCCTTGGCCTCAGCCGGAGTCATGTGTACGGCCGCGCCTGCCGAATACGCTACAAAGAACACGATGGCGCCTATCGTTACAAAGAGCAGCCTGCGCCGGATTCTAAAACGTGGCAACACACTGCCATTGCTATAAACTCTACCCACCTAAAAACGGCATGGATAGGGATATACACACAAGCTTGTTTTTATTCCTGAAATACCCTAGGTAGTGCGGTGAACCAGACCGCCGCAATCGGCCCAGCAATTTTCCCGCATTTCTTTGCGGCCGGAAACGGTCCGACAGATTTCATCGTCCAGGACTTTGCGGTGGTGATGGTAGTCGCCGCCATAATGATTGCCATTACCTACAAGCTAAAGCAACCGATGGTAATCGGCTACATAGTCGCCGGCATACTCATCGGCCCCTACACCCCTCCCTTCAGCCTGGTCAAGGACGTCAGCACCATAAACGTGCTGGCGGAGCTTGGCATCATAATGCTGCTCTTCGTGGTGGGCACAGAATTCCCTATGGCAAAATTGCGATCGGTCGGGAGGGTGTCGATTGTAGTGGCAGTCGCAGAGACGCTTGGTACTCTCTTTTTGGTGTTCTTTATCGCGCAGTACCTCGGGTTTTCGTTCTTTGACTCGCTGTTCCTCGGCCTTGCCCTTTCTATCACCAGCACCGTCGTGACCGTGAGGATACTTG
>DASZTR010000163.1:0-6240 GCA_035547955.1 Nitrososphaera sp.
TGTCGCCGGCCCTTTTGATGTCGTTGCTCACCCTGTCAAACACGGTGCCCCTGATGCCAGCCTTTTGCGCCGGCCCGCCGGATGTGACGTCAGTCACCAACACTCCCTTAGAGTTCTGTGGTAGGTTGAGCTTCTTTGTAAGGTCCAGCGTAAGGTTAGTGCCAGCTATGCCGAGCCATGGGTGGTCGTACTTGCCGTCCTTTATGAGCGCAGGTACGATGCGCTGCACCTCGTCTGACGAGATTGCAAACCCGATACCTGAAAAGCTACCCGTGTTTGACTGTATCGCAGAATTGACGCCTATGACTTCGCCCTGCATGTTAAGGAGCGGCCCGCCGGAGTTGCCGGGGTTTATCGCGGCGTCGGTCTGGATGACGTCGGGTATTGAGAAAGAGTTGTCCTCGTTTGGCAAGAGCCGGCCAAGCTGGCTCACGATCCCGGTGGTCATCGTGTTGCTGAGCCCAAACGGGTTCCCTATTGCGACCACCTGCTCTCCCACCTGCATGTCAGTCGAGTTGCCGACCTTCAGTGGTTCCAGCTTCTCGGTGAACGGGTCGGTTATCTTGATGACGGCAAGGTCGCTGTATGCGTCCTTCCCGAGTACCTTGGCAGAGTAGGTGTTGCCGTCGGTAAACGTCACCTGGACGGTGTCAGTGCCGTCTATCACGTGGTTGTTGGTGACGATGAGCCCCTGCGCGTCATAGACAAAGCCGGAGCCAAGCCGGCGCGATTCGCCCTCCAAGGGATTGCCGTTTATTATGATGTTGTCGTTCACAGTCGAGACGGTGCTCGTTATCTGCACCACAGAGCTTTCCACCCGCTTGAACAGCGAGACGAGGTCGTTCTGGGCGGGAGTAATCGAAGTGGTAGCATTATTGTCAGGGTAAAATGTGCTGTTGGTTGTGTCGACGACATGTGTGACGGTTGCCGGCCCGGGCTGTTGTTGTTGCTGCTGCTGTTGCTGCGCGACCGCGCTCAACGCCTCCGGCTTGTTCCAAAGTGGCGCGTACGTAAGCAGCACCGCGGTAAGGACGCCACCTATTATTATCCCGGCAAACAGCACGGCAAGCACGGTCGCAGTTCTATTATTACGAGTACCCCCTTCTGGAAAAGACATGTGTGTATGTACAGGCAATAATAGGTAGGAGGTAGCAAATAATGTCTTGCGTAACAATGTTAAGCAATGGATTACCTCCCCTCTGGCACGTACAAATGCAGAGTAGTAATTACAGATGTCATGCAGAGGGAGATGCGAGGAGTACAGGGCGACCAAGACCAGCCGCCTTGGGAGGTACGCAAGCGGGCAAAAGCGATGCCAGATATGCGACTTGTTCATAATATGCGAGGGAAACGTCTGCCCGTGCTGCGGATACAGGCTGCGCACAAGACCGCGCGGCCAGAAATACAAGCAGAAGATCCGCGCGGTCGCAACAAACGTGGCGAGTTAATTAACATTGTTAACGGACATTAATTAACGCGGCACGCACACACACACTTCAGGCGGTGTGCGTATGTGCAAGCATACAACAACAATAGTGCGGTGCATAATGGCGAAGGGGAGGATGGTAATAACAATAAAATGAAAATTACTGCGGAGAAAAAATCAGCGACCTTTGCCAACCCGGCTCCGTGCGGGAAAAAACTCTACGCGCGGGCGAGCTTACTCATCTGTAACTCATGCCTCTGGTGCGCCTCGGCGCTTGACACGGTAGCCCACGCCTTAGAAAGTTGCCCAGGATGCGGTGCAGTGGTCGCAACGTCGGTCGAGTCGATCCCCATCTCGCCAAACGAAGCATACAGGATAAAAAGGGCAGGCAATAGCGGCATCGAGCTAGATTTTACTACTTTGGCTGCGTGATGGCCGGAAGAGAAGAAGACGTAGTTGTTATTGTTGTCGTCGCTTTGCTCCGAGGGAACATTTTTTCGTATGGTTCCAATATCGTCCTGCAAAATTCCATGCCCCACGCCGTCGTCGAAAAGAACGTGATTGTCCTTTTTCCAGAGGCCTTTTCGGACCTGCGTACGAGGCCCTTGAACACGAGGTCGTCAAGTATGGGCTTGTGCTTTTTCAGGTTCAGCCCGCAAAAGCTGACGAGTGCGGTCTGGTTCAGTTCGCCATATTCTACCAACTTTAGCAGGATGTCCTTGACTATGTAGATCCTGTCTCGGTAGGACACTACCTGCGGGTGGACTACCGCCACCGAAGACGATGATAATGATGATGATGTTGACGCCACCAACAGCCGCGACACGCCGATTGTAATATTCGCAGGCGGATATCTAAAGGTCAAGGAACAATGTTAAGGCGAGAGTGAACAATGTTAAGCCAGCCTTTAATATAAAAACTGCATAGCAAGCATAGCTAACCCCAAGAACAGAGCGGGGTTCTGCCCACGCGGCGCCTCTTCCCTTTCCGCGGGGCAGGGCCCTGTCAAAATCCTGCTTTTATGGGGTCTTCTGGCTTGCACAGCTCACGCAAAAGCGTAGTCGCGTAAGAGCCCTTTGGGAGCCTAAACGAAACGGTCAGAGAAGCAGGGTTTTTCTTCCACGCAAAGTCCTGGCACCACAGGGGCGCTTGGCGAAAACCACCCTGCTGGCTCAGCTCCTGCATCTCCTTTAGGTAAAAGTCCTTTGCCGTCACTCCCTCCTGTACGAGCAGCTCTTTTGTCACCTCTTCAAAGCGGCCACTGCCAGGCTGGAATGCGTAGCCGGCCATCCTCACGGCAGGGACGAAAGATTGTTGCGCGCCGGATGTAGAATAAGAAGAGTCGTCGTACCTCTTTACCTGGCCAAAGCTAAATGGCCCCTCCATTTCAAAGCACAAATCACCGCGCTTTGGCAGCGTAATGTCTTCTTCGCCCTGCGCGATTGCCTTGCTGACGCACCTGTTAAAGATATACGCCTGGTATGCCTGCACGTAGAGTCTGCGTATCTGAATCGGGATTGCCCGCAAGGCAGCTATTGGCCCTTTGCCTTCCACGAGCGCGGACAGGAGATTCCTTTCAATGTCCATGCCCCGGGGCATCTCCTTGAGAACCTGTCGATAGTTTGAAGGGTCGAGGCACCTGCGCCTTATCTCGCGGCTATAGTCGGTGTCGTATTTTGTAGTGTATGTCAGCAACAGTTCCGCCGCCTTTGCGAAATCCCTCTTTATTATCGCCCTTCCGACAAGGTGCGTGACCAGTCGCTCGCTCCCGAACCGCTGCAGGCCGTAAAAGTTGGCTATTTTTCGCACCTGTTCCTCAAAGCCAGAGATGTCGTCGCGCAGAGGCTCTTGGATGGCTATTGAAAACTCGTTCCCTGCAAGGAGCTCCCTGCCAAGCGGACTCTTTGTAAAACCTTTGAGCGTCAGCCTCGCGTGCTTTGTGCGCAGCTCTTTGGGGGGCAGATGCGTGCCATCGTGCCATGCCCTCTCTGCGCCGGCGTACTGGCTTGTTACGGCCTTTGCGTCCTTTATCCCCATTACGCGCAGGCGCATGTGGTGTTCCCGCTCGATCTCAAACAGGGCGTGGTTAGAGTCGACTCCCTCCTTTTCCAAGAGGTAGAGAGGGTAGCGGTGCGCGCCCCCAAAATCTCTTGAAACGCCAAGCGACTTTTCGTCGACAAGCTCGGACACCCGGAAGGAGGCGCTGTGCTGTTTTATTGACCCGCCGATACCGGCAAAGCTGGTGCAACAATAGCACTCCATCCCGGCCATCAGGTCTATCTCGGGGACGGATGGCAGATGAGACGCGGATGATGACGTTGGCGTCGGCGACATAAACAGGCAGACAGCTTCAGCTTTCAATCCTTTGTAACTTATATTGTGCGGCAGCAGAGACATATGCATAGTTGCTATAGCGACATGGCAGGACAATCATCATCAGTATCGTATTGGCTATTCAAACAAGAGCCTTCGGCGTACAACTATTCGCAGCTGGAAAAGGACGGTAAAACAGTGTGGGACGGAGTGGCCAACAACCTTGCGCTCAAGCATTTGAGGAGCGTGAAAAAGGGCGACAGGGCGCTATTCTACCACACGGGAGACGAAAGGCAGGCGGTGGGCATAATGGAGATTGTATCAGACCCTTATCCAGACCTAAAGGACAAATCGCTAATCGTAGTCGACGTCAGGGCGGCAGGCAGGCTGAAAAAGCCGGTGACATTGGAGCAGATAAAGGGCGATCCTGCGTTTGCACAGTGGGAGCTAGTTAGAATATCTCGCCTGTCTGTCATGCCCGTCCCTGAAAAGCTGTGGGATAAGATCATAAAAATGTCAGGTTAAAATGCCCGAAACTCTATAAATAAGGCAGGAAGCAGAGAGGAGGAGAAGGGAGCTGGCGTGACCCCAAAGCAGCAGGTAGCAGTGATGGTTGGCTTATTCTCCGCGCTCGGGATCGGCGTGAGTGTCGGCATCATCGCGTTTGGCGGAGGGTTTGCGGGCGGCAATGCATCGTCGATATTTTCGCCGCCCACGGCAGCCGACATTTACGTGGTTGGCGCGCAGGTAAAGGACGGCATGTCTATGGGCTACACCGTTGACAAGGCTCAGGGACAGGACACGTCGCTTGCCAATGCAGACGTTTCAATCACATTCCACAAGGCGGGCGACAATAACAGCGGCTGGCGCGCCACGTTCGACATCGTAAACGGCACGCAGGGAGCGCCGCGACAGCAGTTTGACATCATGTACTCAAAAGAACTTACAAAGGAAGGAGGAGTCAGCGCTTCCGTAAGGCCGTACCTGGATCCCATCGAGGCGTCAATACTTGCGATAAGGGACATGGACTATGGAGGGAGGGACAAGTACCTGGTAGTAGGTGCGCCGTGGAGCACCATAGTCACGGGCAGCACAACACCAATCACGGTCAGAGTCATAGACGAGGAAAAAGTCACCACGCCGGCTGGCACGTTTGACGCGATGGTGCTCGGTTACAAGCTTAACAATAACACGAGCAAGATATACGTAGTAAAGGATCTCCCCATGCCTGTCAAGGCAGAGACGTATGACGTCAACGACCAGCCGTACTACAAGTACGAGCTTGTTAGCGTGACGCGTTAAGAGGAGAAGAAGAGAAATACACGTTTTCCATCAGCCAGTCCGCGTACTTTTTCACGTCTTCTCCGTCTACCCTGCACCACAAATGCATCGAGCCGGGCAGGACTTCAATCCTGCCATTCCCCCCTCCGCCTCCTGCCGCTGTCGCCGCCGTTGTATTTGCTGCCAGTACTACCTTGACACCCTCCTTGCCTTCATACATGTAGGCGTCAAGCGCCTTTGTCTCCGGACCTAGGATTTCTACAGCTTTGTGCTTGACAGCCTCGCGGGGCACAGGAAACGTCCGGCGGAACTTGTCGACCACGATGCCGACGTTTTCAGTGCCGTACGAATCGACGTCTGCCACCTTTGCAGGGACGGGAAAATGCAACTGCAAATTGACGCCGTGCCGGCGACCTACAAACAGTGCGAGCTCGTTTACCTTCTGGTAGACCATATGCGGGTTCTTTTTTGCCATCGCCAAAAGGGCATCGCGGTTCTGGCCCACGTTTGCGCGAAAGTCATCCATGAGGGCTGAAAACGTGGTCACAGCAACAATCTCCCGTCTATCTCAAGGCAGTAGCAGGTTATCAACGTATACGCTTATTACGGCGCAAAAGCGACAAGCATTAGTGGTGGCAACTACGAAGACACCGGCAGCTAGCGGCAGCAGTAGCAGGTCAGAGCAGCTGTACAACAGGGCAAAGAAGGTGTTGCCTGGCGGGGTGGACAGCCCGGTTCGTTATTTCGAGCCGTACCCGTTCTTTGCTGCTTCCGCAAAGGGCAGCAAGCTTGTGACTGCCGACCACAAGACGCTTACAGACTATTGCATGGGCTACGGTGCCATGTTCCTAGGGCATGGCCATCCTCCAGTGCTTGACGCTGCAAGGTCGCAGCTGGACAAGGGCACGCTGTACTGCGTGCCGACGGAGATGGAGACAGGGCTCGCAGAATTGATTTCTAAGGCAGTCCCCTGTGCGGACATGGTCAGGTTGGTCAACACAGGGTCGGAGGCCACGATGAACGCGATACGGCTTGCAAGGGGCTTTACCAAGAAAAAGAAGGTGGTCAAGTTAGATGGTGGATACCACGGCGCGCATGACTATGTCTTGGTAAAGGCAGGCTCGGGCGCGGCAAGTCTGCCAGCGTCAGAGGGAGTGCTCCAAGAGGCTGCTGCACATACAGTCGTGGCGCCGTACAACGATGCGGCAGAGCTAGAGCGC
>DASZTR010000164.1:0-2915 GCA_035547955.1 Nitrososphaera sp.
AGAAGCACTAGCGAAGCGACAAGCAGGCCGATTGCAATCTTGACCTTTGCCATTTGCGTATTAAATGGCAATCAGATTTAATAAACGTACCCGGGTTTGCAATGGTGTGCAGAAGAAGGACGTCAAACAAGTCCTCTATGCGGTCATTGACGACATTGGAAAGGAAAAGATCCGCGCAGACGTCAGCTCCAACATCCAATCGTCAGAGAAATACTGCGCAGAAATAATGAGGAGGTGTATACAGGACCTTGGCGACGAGGCAAAGGAGGGAGAAGCTACTGGTATTTTGTGCGAGGCGCTGTTGCATTTCATGCTCACCGCGTCGCTCCTGCCGTCCGAAAGGAAAGTGACTGTGGATGGTGGCATAGAGCTCGACCTGGTCATACCTTCTGTAAAGAACCTTGCAAAGAACCCGGACAAGACGCTCGTAGTGCAGATAATAAAAACAAGCGCGGACATTGTAAAGATAAGTCAGGCTCAGGCTGTCCAGAAAAATATCGAAAACATTTGGACAATTTCTGCAAGAAAGATAGAATATAAAGGAAGGAATTACCACCTAGGCGAGGCAGAATTCCAATATCCATCAATAGTTTCAGATATACATACGTTCCTTGTGCATAAGGGCGTAAGCAGCTTGAAAATGTTGCACGGCTAGCCGGCGACCTTTTCCACTATGTCTGTCTTCTCAAAGAGCCGGCCAATCTCCTTGTAGCCAGGCCTCTTTTTCATTTCCGGCAGGACTGCAAGCACTGGCACGCGTGCCACCTGCTGCATGATATGCGGTGCATTTTTTTCCACCACGTCCGGTTTGTTTGGCATCATGTTGACGATTATCCCAAGGATGTCGAGGCCAAAGTCGCGGCAGACGCGCACCGTGAGGAGCGTGTGGTTCAAAGTTCCAAGGCGAGGGTGCGTCACGATCACTACGGGCAGCCCCGCAAGTCGCATAAAATCCGCGAGGAACTCGCGTTCTGTTAAAGGAACCATCAGGCCCCCGATGCCCTCGACCACCACAAACTGGTGCTTTATGGCCAGTTTTTTCAGAGGGAAAAGCGCGCCGTGGACGTCCGGCGGGCTTGCCTGTAGGATTTGTGCGGCCATGAGGGGAGACGCAGGCACCTTGAAAAAGACGGGGTTGAGTTCCCCGTCGGGCTCTACCGCGCCAGTAGCTTCAGCGAGCATGGCGGTGTCTTCTGACTTGAATTTCTTTGAAAAATGTTTGCTGCCGGTTGCAAACGGCTTCATCGCGACAACGTCCACGCCCTTTTTCTTCAGGAGCCATGCGAGACCCGCTGCCACGGCGGTCTTGCCGACTCCAGTGTCCGTTCCCGTCACAAACACGCCATGCATGGAAATAATTAGATAGAGTATATGTGGTCGCATTTATAATGTATATAATAACTTGAGCAGACCAAGCCTCAAAGACGCAGACAGGGACAGGAATTTTGTCTGGCACCCGTATACCCAGATGAGGGATTGGGAAAGGCAGGACAACAGGGTCATCGTCAAGGGCGACGGCTTTTACGTTGTCGATAATGAAGGCCGGCGATACCTTGACGGAACTGCAAGCATGTGGTGCAACGTGTGGGGTCACGGCCAGAACGAGGTAGTCAAGGCAATGCGCGAGCAGCTAAAGCATTTGCAGCATTCCACACTGTTTGGCCTTGCAAATGAGCCGTCCGCGCGCCTTGCAGAACGGCTAATAAAACTGGCAAGGGGCATGGACCGCGTATTTTACACTGATAACGGCTCGACGGCCATTGAGGCCGCGTTAAAAATGGCGTTGCAGTACTGGCAGAACCGCGGCAAGCCGGAGAAAAAGTTGTTTGTGTCGCTTGAGGAGGGATATCACGGTGACACGGTAGGCGCCATGTCAGTTGGATACATAGAGCAGTTCTTTGGTGCATACAAACCGCTGTTAGCCAAGGTGAACAGGGTGCCAAGACCCCTTCTCTACGGGAGCAGGTTTGACAGCGAGGACGATCTCGTCGAGCACTGCTTGGAGCAGACTGAAAAGACACTAAAAAAGATGGATGGAAAATGTGCAGGACTGGTTATGGAAAGCGGTGCCCAGATAGCTGGGGGTGTCGTCATCTACCCATCGAATTACCAACGCAAGATTTCAAAATTATGCAAAAAGCATGACACCCTTTTGATCCTTGACGAAATCGCTACAGGCTTTGGCCGGCTTGGAAACATGATAGAATATCTGGCGCAAGAGTCAAATCCGGACATAGTCTGCATGGGAAAGGCACTCACCGCCGGCTACTTTCCACTTGCAGTCACCTTGGCGCAGGAAAAGATCTACGAAGCGTTCCTTGGCAGTTACGAAAAGAACAAGCACTTTTACCACGGCCACACTTTTACGGGCCACCCCGTGGGTTGCGCCGCTGCCCTGGCAAACCTCGATCTTTACGAAAAACGCAACCTGATGCAACAAATCAATGAAAATGCACGGTACATAGAGCAGAGATTGCATGAATTCGGAGAAATTAGCATAGTCGCAGACGTGCGTCACAGAGGGATGCTGGCAGGGATAGAGCTTGCAAGGAATGGTAAGTCCCTCACACATCTCAAGAACAAAGAGCGCGTCAACTACTTTATCGAAAGAGAGTCACTTGCAATTGGAGTGCACTTGCGCGCCCTTGGCAACGTCATGGTTGTCATCCCACCCCTTGCAATAATCAGAAGCGACTTGGAAATGATGATGGACGCCCACCTGGAACTGGCAAAAAAGGTCGAAAAACTATAGGTTCTTTTGGGTTATTTGGCGCAGTTCCTTGTAGAGCGTCGCCTTTGATACTCCAAGATCCTTTGCAATCCTTGCCTTTGAGCGGTTCTCTGCAAGCATCATTATCAGCCGGTTCTTGTCGAGCACCTTTTGGGGCCTGCCTATTCCGCGGCCGGCGGCCCGT
>DASZTR010000165.1:0-15521 GCA_035547955.1 Nitrososphaera sp.
AAAAGGAAACTTCTCTTTATCTTAGAGAAATAAGATTATGACGTTTCGACTATTATTAAAGCAGGGTAAACTTGACGGTATGTTGTCTGACACCGACAATACTATTGTAACTCTCATAGAGTAGCATACTTGGGTCTTTCACTGTAACAATAATTGTAGTTTTCAGGACTGTAGCATTTTTGACGTACACTATGCGCATGCATAAGTTGGTGGAAGCAACTATCCGCAGAGTACCTTAACTGAAGCGCAGATGTAAAATTTGGTGAAGATACATGTTGTTAGAGACAACAAGGTACACGGTGCTGCCTGTCGTAATTGCCTTAGCAATAATGGGCGCGATGGTGGCACCGGGATTGACAGCGAGCAGCGCTGCAGCACAGACCCCTTCAGGAAATGAAACAGCGACGACGACAATGGGCAGAAACGAAACTTCTTCTATACCTTCATCAGGTAACGAGACGACGACTGCATTGTCATCATCATCAACTTCTTCTTTTCCCTCAGCAACAGCCAATGAAACAGCTTCAGGGACGTCGATCACGTTAAAGCCGTCGTCTGGCGCAACAGGGACAAACGTCACCATATCAGGGACGGGATTCTCGCCGGGACAGACCTTCAGGTTTACGATTGACGACAAGTACATCCTCACAGGCAACATGGTACAGTTTGCCACAGGTGAATTTTCCACAACTGCGCTCATACCAGCCAACGCAACAAGCGGTGACCACGACATAAAGGCGGCAGGCAGCACCGGAGAAAATGCGACTGCCACGTTTACCGTAGAACAGGGCGGCAGCGGAAATGCATCATCTAATGGCAACACAACAGCAGCTACGACAACGGCGGCAGTGGCAACATTGCTACCTGCAGCATCACTATCACCAAGCAACGAGACTTTACCTGCGCTGCCTGGAAACGGAACTACGACGATGCCCGGAAACGTGACGGCAGCCGCCCCCGGAATTGGCATTGCCTCCGTAGTCCTGATGCCAACGACGGCCAACAGGGGAAGCGCAATCAACGTTGCCGGCAAGGGCTTTGGCACTGGCCAGAACATAACGCTGTCAATCGACGGGAGCTCACTGGACATGAATTCTACCGTAACTACTGACGCCAGTGGGGCATTTACAGTTGCTTTTACCAGTCCTGCAAACATGACTGCGGGTAGCCACCAAGTCACCGCGACAGACAGCATGGGCTCCAAGGCGTCAACCTCGCTCAGCGTAATTGAAGCTCCAATGATGCCTCCGTCACCGCCGCCTTAGGAGGAAGAAAAGTGCAGGAAATTCCCATATAGCCTATATGAGTGAGTAGGATGTGAGGGTGCGGTTGATGAGACTTTGAATTGTCGTATGACCACGCATAAGTACACATACATATGCTATTTCACAACGACGCAGCACGTGGAAATGGGGCCATAAAGACCCCCCCTCCACCCTCGATCCCAGGTTGCGACGAGAGCGATTGATTATTTTTCTAGGCCAACATCTTTTTCTTTCGGAGTCCTGCAGGTAGTATGGCCTGTCCTACTTCCTTGTACATTTTCAGAAAGCGTTTGCCCCGCTCCGTGGCATGATACTCTTTCTCCTCGGCAACATAGTCAAGCAGTCCGCCGTCCTGCAAAAGCTCAAGGTATTCCTTTAGCTGCGGGAACGACAGAAAGGCTTTGTACATGATTTTTGTTTTTATCGCGCCGCCTTGTGCGACTTCGAGCACGTCAGCAGCAATGTCCATCCTGCTCCGATATTTCACAACGATTATAGGAATTAGTCATTTAAATGAGTACCCATAGTGGAAAGTCGGGAAAATATCCTGTGGCATTGTTCTGTATCTTGCGAGCGGCAATCTGAGCCAAAATCCTTCAAGGAGGTAGCTCAAAATGGGCGGCACGGGATGAATTGCGGCACTACATGACGCAGTTCGCCACTAGGAGTTTTAAGCAGAGACGCACTCTCTAGCAAAGTCGATTCTAACTCTTGCGATTTATAGCGTCTGAACAAGAAAATTCATTATAGCAGAAATTAATGTAACATAGAAAATCTGAAGAGCTGCAAAGTGGTCATTTTCGAGATATAGTTAGTTCTTCATACATTTAGCGGTGAACCTACACTTCCTTTTACGCACGACAAAGCTGCTCCTGCCAAGGCATCATCCTGTCTCTTTTGTTGTGACTGCAGCAATGCTACTGATGCTGGTGGCGACTGCCAGTGGAACGATGATTGTTGCGCCGGCAAAGGCGCACGCCCAATCAGATGACGCCTGTAACTGCGTGATATTCAGGTTAGACGACATCCAGGACGCTTGGATAACCCAAGTCCAGAGTGCAGTCATTGACAAATTCATAGAGAGAAACGAAGATCTCAACTTGGCGATAATAATGAACGACATCGGAAACGATCCGGTCATAGTCAACAAAGTAAAAGATAGTATCGCGACTGGCCTGATCGAGCCGACGCTGCACGGGTGGGACCACGTAGACTACACGACACTTTCACTGAAGAACCAGCAAAAGACAATAGAAATGGCCAACCAAAAGATGGAAGATCTGTTTGGAACCAAGTCAGAGACGTTTGTAGCACCATACAACGCGTACGACGAAAATACCCTCAAGGCGCTCAACAAGGCGGGCCTGAAAATCCTGAGTGCCGAGTTTGACCAAGAGATACCTAGCATATACAACCCAGACGAGCCGGACAGCCCAGACAACAAGGTGTACAAGGCAATAGCAGGCTCGGACATCACAGACTCCCAAGGCATCTACCACCTCCCACAGGTAATTGGCTTTTACACCTATGACTCTGACCCACCGACCAAGACTCCCCTCTCTTTGATAAAGAGCCAGATAGACAAGACCATAGCCAGCTATGGGTATGCAGTAGTTACGCTCCATCCGCAGGATTTCACGGTAAAGGACGCAAGCAACAACCCGACAGAGGAGCTTTCAAAGAAGGAGATAAAAGACTTGGATGCACTGATAACGTGGGTAAACGACCAGGGCTACCACATAGGCAAGTTCTCCACTACTGTCAACTCTGAAACACCATCATCTGCTCGGGATGAAAATAATAGTGACAACGACAACCGCAACAACGACGGCAATGCGGCTTCAGACATTATAGCGCCCTTGCTAAATACCATAGCGCCTTTGCTCAAACCAAACCTTGGAGATACGACACAGGTACAAGCTACCATCTTGCATAAATAATTCATCGCAACTGGAGGGGAAAGAGAGAGGGAGAATTAAGAAGAATAGATTCAGAAGAATGGGAGGCACATATGCGCCTACAGGCAAAGTGGGCCTTCAGGAACCCGCCAGAGGAAAAGATTTAGTCCAATCTGGCGGATGATAATTTTGTTTTTTTTGTTGAGTGGCAGGCAGGCAAGTAAGCATTTTATTTGTTATTTCTGGTACAGTGGATCCTAGTCTGCAAATCCATACAAGCCAATCAATAGCACGGAAGAATGTACCGGACTTTACGACAGCGTTACATCGTTGGCCGCTTGCCCCGATTACTTTTGACAAACATGCTTAACACGGACAGTCATGCAAATACCAATGATACAGATGTCGCGGCGGCGCTTATACTATGATGACGCAATGATTAGTGCAATGCGGAACTATTACAGGATAAGCGACGTCCATGCACTGACCAGCTTTTTCCAGGCAGCAGGTCTCGTGCGTGACGATGACGATGGCGGCTGATGACGGCATGACCAACTTTTACAACCCTACCTTAGCTTGAAGCTTATCCTGCCAACTTCGAACTCTATACCCTGCTCGTAGAATCCCCGGGTCAGCGCCTTGCTCAGGCCCCGCGTGACATCATTCATCCTTTCTTCATCTTCAACTATATCTGACGGCACATCAATTAGGATTTCAGCTTCAAGAAGCAACTTTTTTGTTTCTACCACGACATCTTGTTTGCATATTCTGTCTAATAGATATAATGACACGCATATCTCTAGCGCGATTGCGTATGTTGTTAAAGCAAGTCGTCGGGTCTTTTTCCAGAGTGCAAATTAGGATGAAGGCTCCCCCTTTTTCCTTGCGAGCCCGGCGTATTTCCGCCTTATCCTGTCTTTGGCGTCTTCTGTTGCCTTGTTGTCGACTTTAACCCTAGCGACCCTGTCGCCGTCCAGGTACAACAACAGCCGCATGCCGGGTTTCACACCTTTGCCCAACATTTCCCTTGGAACATCAAATTTCCCTATCCCTGCATCCGAATAGATTACCGCATATTCTCCTTCAAACCTGTCCAGGCTAGCCCTGATGGCTGTTTCCTTCACGCGACCTCGCTCTTCCCCCTCTTGTTATTGTAAATGGTCAGGAATATCGTGATTAAAGACATGCTCGCGACTAGGACTGGAGCCGTCATGCCCTCAAATTCAGGTATTGTCACTACATTATGGGTTTTGCCGGTCTCGATTGTATAATTGCCGTCAGCCGTCGCAGTCACCGTCACGGTACCGTCTAGGTCAGTTCGGAGAACGTGGCTTACCCCTGCCGCGCTTATCCTTGCCAGGGCTTCTTGATGTGGGTGGCCATAGGTATTGCCGGCACCCGCCGAGATTATCACTGCGTCTGGAGAAGTTGCCGCAAGAAAGGGTGCAGAGCTGGACGTACGGCTACCGTGATGGCCGGCCACCAGCAGGTCAACATCGATGTCGCCCCTGTCGGCCAGCCGCTCTTCGTTCTCAATTTGCATGTCGCCGGGTAGCATTGCTGTAAAGTTACCGTACGTTAATTTGATGGTCACGGAGTTATTGTTAAAGTCAGATTCGTTGTCTGCCCCTACCGGCAGGGTTGCTGGTGGATTTAGGACGTTTAGGGATACTGCAGGGTCAAGCTCTATAATATCCCCATCATGGACAGACCGCAGCGGTATCTTTTTTGAATCAATGGCATTTACAAAGTTTTCAAATGTCTGGGTGGTGTACACCTGGCCGGAATCAATCACCTCGTCGACCGGGATGTTTTTCAGGACGGCGACCAGACCGCCGATGTGATCTGCATGGGGATGGGTGGCCACCACTGCGTCCAGCTTTGTGATTCCGTTTTGCTGCAACGCAGAAAGCACATTATTGCCCTGATCCCGATCACCGCCATCAACCAACATCGCCTTTCCATCTGGGAAGATTATCAACTGAGAAAGACCCTGCCCCACATCAATAACAATGACTTTTAGTTCAGAGTTGGTTGCTGCAGAATATGCGGGTTGGTAATATAGCACTGCGAAAAGTAGCATTGCAAGGGAAACCGATAGTCCAGCTCGGGTCATCTTTTTCATGCGGCTAGGAACATCTTCCTAGTAGGAACCATATAGCATTTTTGCAAGACTTGGCTATGATAAAAAAATGGCAACGAGGGCAGATGTACAGCTCAGCAAGGAGTTACACACTTGCTTTCTTATGCACTATTAGTCCATATGCGAGTGGTTTTCAGTCTTTATTCTCTTCATTTTTCTGTTTGTTTACCGTCGCATAGCCTATCCTCTTTGCGTCTTTAGCCGATTTTCCCTGCTCCCGCTCTGACTCTGCGATGTGTTTTGCTTGCCTGTCTTCCTTTTCTGTGAATCGGTGGCCTTTTGCTGTTGGCATAATGGATAAGAATATCACATTTGATCTATTAACGAGTATCTTGAAGGCTGATCTGCAGATTATGCAGATCTAATCCCATTAATCTTTGTCTATGTTAAGTATACACATGACCACGACAGATGAAAAGGAGGAAGGAGAAGATGACATTATCACCAAAGAAGCTCTTAAACCAATTACCAAGGTCCACTCGAAATTAGACAAGGAATTACAAGAAGTCGAGGTAGAGTCAACTAAAGGCGGAATGAACGGCGGTTAATGCTGCTCTTCATCATTATCTTTACAGATGTCGCATAGTCTCCTTTTTGTGAGTAGCATGTTGGAATAGAAGGCTGCAAGATGACCAGGCGGGGATAGCAGATGGCACGTTCGGAAGCAGTTCAAAGCTCTAGACCTAATTGAGTATGGACTGGGCGGGATTTGAACCCGCGACCTCTCGCTTGCGAAGCGAGCATTACTACCCCTGAACTACCAGCCCTCAAGCCACATGCAATAGAGCCCGAATATAAAACATCATGAAAAATTAGAGCGATAAAATCATAAGAGCACCCATACGCAGATGCTGACGGACAGCACAAGTAATGCAGAACTCTTGTGACACGCTCATTACGAACGCGTCGGCCATTATACCCAAGGTCGGAGTCGTCGAGTGCGACATCGCCATCGAAGACGGCAGGATAAAGACACTGAAGCCGTCGCAGAACGTGAGTGCGTCAAGAAAGATAAACGCGGCTGGCAAGTATGTCTTACCCGGCGCAATAGACCCGCACGTCCATTATGGCGTCTACACGCCGATTGACGAGGCAGCGAGTACAGAGTCACGGTCTGCCGCAGTCGGCGGTGTTACGACCATGATGCGCATGCTCCGCCTCTACGACGGCGACTACCGCTCGGTTGAGAGGCAGTTGCAGGCAAGCATGGGCGCCCACTTTATCGACTATGCCATCCACGCCTCCATACTTCGGAAGGAGCAGGTCAAGGACATACCCTACCTGAAGAATAAGGGTATCAATTCGTTAAAGATATACATGAACCTTGGAGCAGCCCTCAACCACATCTACATGGATTTGGAGCCGGGAGAGTATGGCGTCAAGGACGGCGAGGTGGACATGGACGACTCGCTCCTGTCCGCGATAGTAGAGGAAGGGGCAAAGGAGCATTCAACCATACTCGTGCATGCAGAAAACCCTGCAGTGTGCGCAGAGCACATCAGGCGCGGGAAGGAAGAGGGCATGACCGGCTTGAAGGCGTGGTCAGACTGCAGGCCTTCCTCCTCTGAGGCGGAAAGCGTAGCCAAGGTATCGGCGCTTGGCAGAAAGTTTGGTGCAAACCTCTACTTTGTGCACATCGGCTCAAATGCCGCTCTTGACGCGATACTTGCCGAGAGGCAAAAAGGGAACGCCAACTATTACATCGAGACCTGCCCACAGTACCTCACCCATACGTATGATTTTGCGAGCCTGACCGGCAAGGTAGTGCCCCCAGTACGCTCAAAGAGCGATGTGCAGAGCGTCTGGTCGGCGCTCAGAAACGGCATCATTGACACCATCGGGACGGACCACGTGGCAAACAGGCTCGACATGAAGATGGGAGGTGGCGACCTCTGGTCGGCGCTTGCCGGCTTTCCAGGCATCGCCACCATGCTCCCGGTGCTCCTCGACCAGGGTGTCAACCGCGACAGGCTGAGTATCGAAAGGGTGGCAGAGGTAACGAGTTACAACACCGCAAGGATATTTGGCATGTACCCAAGCAAAGGCACCATACAGCAGGGATCTGACGCAGACCTTGCGATAATAGACGTCGACCTTATGCAAAAGGTGACGCCGGAACTGCTGCAGTCGTACTCTGATTATACGATATATGACGGCTGGAATCTAAAGGGGTGGCCTGTGGTCACGATGGTGCGTGGCAAAGTCGTGATGGAATCAGGGCAGGTCGCGCGGGACGCCCTTGGCCACGGCCAGTTTGTTGCAAGGCCCCTCTCATCAGCTTAGGTTTTTTTCGTCTTGTCCTCCACCCCGAGAAACTTGTAGCGGGAGAGGATCTTGTACATCAAAAAGACAATGAACGCGATGATGAGAAAGTCGATGATGTTTGCTATCAGGTCGCCGTACGAGAAGGTCGATTTGGCCCCCGTGACGCTGTTTGTGACATTATAGGACAGTGTCTTTAGGTCGCCGGACGGCAGAGCAAGCCCGACTATCGGGGTGACAATGTCCGTCACAAACGCCGTCACGAGCTTTGACGCGGCTGCTCCTATGACAAACGCGATGGCAAGGCCGATGACGCCAAAGGTCTTCAGGAAATCGATAAACTCAGTCAGCAGGGATTTTTTTACAGGAGGTGGGCTGCTACCGCTTTTACTATTGCTACTATCCGACACAAACCAATGCTCTCTTTTGGCATGATAAAAGCATAGTGTCCGTATTTTGCAGCAGATGATATTATTTTTGTGCACCTGGCTCTATCGTCTCAAACGTGCCGTCGCCCTTTGCCCTGTAAAAATAGATGCCGGCCTTTCTAGTTGTAAACAGCCCCACCTCCACCACGCCGGGTATCGCTTTGAGCTCCAGCTCAGCCTTTTCAGGTTCTGGGATTGACGGGAACGTGGTGTCCAATACTATATTGCCATTCTCAGTGATGAAGGGATAGCCCTTATCGAGCGTGCGCATGGCTGGCCTGCCTCCCATAGCTTCAAGCTTTTTTGCAGAGGACACTCGGGCCATCGGGTGGACCTCTATCGGAACTGACCGGGAAAACGACTTGACAAACTTGGCTTCGTCTGCAGCTATCACGACTGTCTTGGCGGAGGATATCAGGATCTTTTCGCGCAAGAGCGCCCCGCCACCCCCCTTTATCATGTTAAACCCGCCGTCTATCTGGTCGGCGCCGTCAAACACAACGTCGATGTCGGGTATGCGGCTTTCGTCTGCAAAACGCATGCCGGACTTTTCGGCCTCTACCTTTATCTGGAGCGATGTCGGGATGCAAAGGAGCGTATCCTTGGCTTTTAGGCCCGCCATCTCTCGAACAATGTATGCGGCTGTTCTTCCGCTGCCAAGTCCCACTATCTGGTTTGGCCGGACAAACTTGCTAACCGCGTCATTCGCCAGTTTCTGTAATGCATCCTGCAGTAGAGACGGCAAATCTGATGTACGCAGACACACACTGTATGCAGGATATAAAAAGTTAGGTTAGAACCTACTGCTATTGCGAATCCTTCTTGGGTCAAAGCGCGTTGGCCCATTAATGCCGGGGTTGAGGTAGCGGCTCGACAGGTATTTCGATATGTCTTGGGCAGGGTTTGACTGCTGCTTTCTCATGCGCTCGATTCCCGCATGTAGGTCTACAAGGCCAGCGTCTTGTGCATCATTGTCAACGCCCCGACCTCCCAGTATGTCGCAGAACATGCTCGTGGGCGAGCATACCGCCTGTATGTTCGTGCCCCTCTTGGTCCACTTTAGCATCCCCAGATCAGAATCGATTGATTTCTCCCATGACGGATCGCTTTCGACAAGCCACCTTGGAACGCGGTTGCCCTGCATCATACGGCTTTCCGTCGTGCATCATTCCATTTATGTTTTTGCGGGGGCGACGATACATATGGATGATGTTAGAATATATAATGCGTAGATTGCAAGTGGAGGCATGGCAAGACGCGAGAACAACAAGACTCACGCTTACAGCGCCCAGAGGTCGGGCAGCAAAAAGTATGCCAAGGCAGAAAGGCGCAAGCGCCACAAGCCAAGGTAAGAGCGTGCGAGTTTTTACATAATTTTTGCATCCTTTGCTTCAAGATGTGGCTTTTCTTGCAATGCGCAGGCATGGCAAGAGCTCCTGGCGGGCGTACAGATACGATATCCGCGACCACAGAATGTTTATATATTAGAAAAAAATATAAATATAGGCCGTAAAAGGGAGACAAAAAAAGAGTTTTGGTGAATAGAAATTGGTAAAAGACATCTCTATGTTTGGCGACCGCTGCCCCCGTTGCGGCAGAGGGTCGATGGTCACGGACAACTCCAGCGGAGAACTGTTTTGCGGTAACTGCGGTTTCGTAGTAAACGAAAGGATCGAGGAAATGGGCCCCGAGTGGCGCGCATTTTCAAAGGAAGAGCACGAGGACAGGAGCAGGGCAGGCATCCCGACGTCTCTTGCGATGCATGACATGGGCCTTGCGACGATCATCGGCCCGGTCGACAAGGACGCTTCTGGCAAGCCTCTCTCTGCTTCCATGAAGAGCACGATTGAAAGGCTCAGGACATGGGACAGCAGGAGCCAGGTGCACGAGCCGGTGGACCGCAACTTCCGCCAGGCGTTCTCTGAGCTTGACCGCCTGAAGGACAAACTCGCTGTGGGCGACGCGGTGATCGAAAAGGCAGCCTACGTCTATAGGAAGGCTCTTGAAAAGGGCCTCGTGCGCGGTCGCTCCATATCTGCTCTTGTCGCAGCCGCGCTGTACGCGGCCTGCCGCGACACAGAGACACCAAGGACGCTAAAGGACATCGCAAACGCAAGCAATATCAAGAAAAAGGACGTAGCGAGATGCTATCGCCTCCTTATCCGCGAGCTGGACCTGAAGATGCCGGTCGTCGATCCTGTGAAATGTGTCGCGAGGATTGCGAGCAAGGCAGGACTGTCAGAAAAGACTAAGAGGAAGGCCCTTGAGATCCTGAAAAAGGCAGAAGAGGGCAAAATTTCTGCTGGCAAGGATCCGATGGGCCTTGCAGCGGCAGCGCTGTACGTGGCATGCGTCATGAACGGAGAAAACAAGACGCAAAAAGACGTGGCAGAGGCGGCAGGCGTTACAGAAGTTACCATCCGCAACCGCTACAAGGGCCTAAAGACGCACCTCAAGCTCTGAGGGCGGCCACAAACTTTTTCCTTTCTTCGACAAGCCCTCTCAGGGTTTCTTCGGCTTCTTTTGTCCGGT
This sequence comes from Nitrososphaera sp., assembly GCA_035547955.1. Classification (GTDB taxonomy): domain Archaea; phylum Thermoproteota; class Nitrososphaeria; order Nitrososphaerales; family Nitrososphaeraceae; genus Nitrososphaera. The sequence continues at coordinate 10,529 of DASZTR010000165.1, forward strand.
CTTTTGCGATTATCCCGAGACAGGTGACTATTTCAGAGTCGAGCGACAATAGCGCGTCCAACTTGTCATCCATGATCGTCCCATTTGGCGTCAACACGTCGGAATAGCCCTCAGACGACATGTCAGTAGCAAGGTCTTTTAGCAATGCGTTCAGGCTATCATCATCACCTTCCTTTTTATTCAAGCCAGACTGGATCTTGTGTACCTTCGTTCGGACATTCTGGCCCGTTAGTCGGGCAAGGGCCCTCATCTCGACGTAGCTTGACCGGCCGCTTTCCACGCCCTTTTGCACTATCGACGCGATGCGCACGGTCTCTCCAAGGTTATTATTGTTAGTGTTGTTGTTGTTATTGCTTTCAAGCTTGCCTCGTCGTCGCCTGACGTTGTTCTTGTGCACTTGCGAAAAGACTCGTCCGGCCGGCTTAAATGCCTTATTATCAGAGACTCCGGAGGCTCTTTCTCTGCAGTGCGAAACGAATGGCTCTGCCCTGCCGCGGCATTGCCACCGATTCATCCGCCCTTCTCCCTATTGCGCGTAGGTACGCATGTGGGCATTACAACAAAACAATTTTTGCTCCGATGCACATGCGAAAAAAAGAATTCAAAAAAATTCCCTGGCAGTTGACCAGATTCATAACAACAGAAATAGAGAGAGATAAGACGATAGTTGCCTATTTTCTACTGGACTTCGATTGCCTCTTCGCTAAAGCCCTTTTTTACGAGGTAGCCCTTCACATCGTCGCGGTGGTCGCCCTGGAGCATAATAAAGCCATCCTTGGCAGTCCCGCCGCATGCAAAGCTGCTCTTCAAGTCCTTGACTATCTTTTGCATGTCAGATAGCTTTGGGTTGATGCCCTCAATAAGGGTAGTAGTCTTAGACCAGCGCCGTGTCTCTAGGCGGATGACAATTCGTGCATCTTCCTTGTCGAGCTCCCCGCATGCGCAAAGGTCGTCAGGAAGGCCGCATTTCTTGCAGATAACCGCCATCGAGTAACACGATTTTCGCGGTGCCTCTTATTAAGCCTTCTTATGAAAAAGGGGTGCAAGGTGTAAAGACAACAGGTCCGGAAATTAGACATAAAGAGTGAGAGAGCGAAGATATTTGTGCAGGCGCATATACAATCTCTCTGCATACATCATGTCTTCTACTACTGCCACTAATGATAACGACTCTAACAGTGGTGCGAGGATAAAAAGTGCCGCATCTGCCTTGCTCAAAGGAGGCACGCTTGTGAGCGAGCCCTGCCCGAAGTGCGGAGGGGTGCAGGTGAAAGCGGCAGACAGGACAAGCTGCATTAACTGTGGGAACGAAACCAGCGCGCTCGAACAAGAGCAAATGATAAATGCCCGAGATTCTACTACTACCGCTCCAGAACCGGGCTTTGCCGCCTCTGCGGCCATTATAGAGTACAAGATTTCCGAGCTTGCCTCCGGACTCAGAGACGAGAAAGACATGGCAATCCAGAGGCAAAAGGCAGAACTGCTTGAAGCGTACCTACGCATCTTTGAAAAGATGAGGGCGCTTGCCACAGTGTAGCATCGGAATGTATTTAAAAGAAGAGAGCATGACTAGGACTGTAAATGAGCAGCAAGAAGAAGAATGCCCCGCTGCCGGCTTCAAGCGCAGGCCTTCTTAGGTTCTTTGAAGACGAAACAAAAGGGTTGAAGGTCAAGCCCGAGATAGTTATGGCTATCGCCGGCGCAATGATTGGAGTTTCAGTCGTCATCAGAATCATTTTCCCAGTCGGATGAGCAGCAGGGATGCTGACAGCAAAGCAGGATGACGATGTTTCTAACATCCACAGACGTTGGTCTTTTACAAGGATAACTCCCGGCTCGTTCCGCGCGTCTTATGCTATGATGCTTGCGTGTGGCGCGGTGGTCATTGCAGTATCGCACGTTTTCCACCTCCAGACGGATCTGGCTGCCCTTGCGATCCACCTGCCGCTTGGGCTTGCCTCCCTCGTAGGCCTCACGTACCTTGACTTTGCGATGCTGAGGGGCACGCCGGTCAACAAGTTGTCCAAGGTGGTCCATGTCACGTCGTTTGCAAACCTGCTCTGGGCAATCACCGTAATTGTAGGCATCTTGGCGAGCGCGCTTTTCGCAAAGCCCGGGACCACGGATTACATCGTGGCAGGGATGCTCCTCGCTTCTGGCCTGCGTATCGGCATCTTTGTCTCGGTGTTTGGCGCGGGCATGAGCAGAGCCGTCGCAATATGCCTCGTCCAGCCTATAATATTCTTCCTTGCTTTCGTGCCCGTCCAGTCGTACGGCATCTTGGTCACTGAGCCACCGGCAGGCATTGGCTTTGGAGTGGTTTTCGTTGCGCTTGCAATTTCGTGGGCCACCATAGTAGACAAGGCTGGAAGGCCCGAAATACCAAGCACGTTTCGTGTCCTTCAAGCGTTTCTCTCCGCGTGGACGGAAAACAAGGCCGGTGGCCTGGAAGAATATCTAGAGTCAAGGGCGCATGATGAATCGGTATCGACAAAGATAATCAAGTTCCTGCCCTTGCAGGAGCAGCAAGGCAGGCAGCAACAGCCATCAGCGATAATCCTCCCGGACGTACACCCCGGGCCGTTTGGGAACGTGGGCGGGAGCAACCTGCCGTACGTGCTTTACGAAAGGTTTGGCAGGAGCGCGCTCGTCATGCACAGTGTGTCTGACCACTCGCTCAACATCCCCTCAAAGGCCGAAGTCAACAGGTACATCGCAGGCCTGTCAAGGGCTGCGGTGGAGGCGAGGGGTAAGACGTGCTCGCTCCCGGTGCAGCACAGACAGGGGAACGCGACTGCCACCGCCATCGCGTTTGGCAGGAGCGCGCTCCTCATGCTCTCCCTTGCGCCAAAGGGGATGGAGGACGTCCCCCAGAGCGTGAGAAAAGAGCTCGAATCGTATGCAGCGGGACGGGGCATGGACCACCTGTTAGTTGTTGACTGCCACAATGCGATGGGTTCGCAGCTAGGCGAGCAGGACATCGCCGACCTTGTAGCGGCGGCAAAAAAATGCCTTGATGAAGCGGCCAGAGGAGAACAGGCCGAGTTTGCGGCGGGCTTTGCAGGGCTTGCAGACGTGGAGGGACGACAGATCAGCCTGCAGCACGATTCGCGCGACATGGGGCAGTCTGGCCTTGCAGTGATTGCCGTTGTCACACAGGGTAGGACGTACGCAATTGGTTGGGCCGACTCGAACAATATGGACAATGCGCTCAGGGATAAGGTGATGATGGCAAGGGCGAAGGATGATCTTAGCAACGACGTCAATATGCTCGAAGTGTGCTCGTCTGATACGCATTCTACGTCTGGCAAGCGGACGAGCGAAGGGTACTTTGCCCTCGGAGGAGCGACCAGCCAGGACGCGATAGCCGACGCCTATGCAGAGATGTGCAAAGTAGCGCAGAGGCGGGCTGTTGCATGCTCGTATGAAGTATCTTCCGCCCAGTCTGAGGTCAAGGTCATGGGCGAAAAGCAGTTCCAGGACTATTCCAGTGCTCTTGACAGGGCGATGAACATAACAAAGGTGTTTGTCGGAACAACTGTGGCGGTATTTATCGCGATGCAGATGCTCGCCTGATTACTAGGATCTCATCGAGAAACCCTCGCACGTCCATTGCAAACGAGCGGAATTTAGCCACCGGTACAATTGGCATCCCATCACCCACAAAGAGTATCCTTGCGGCACGCAGCGTCACGACGACGGGTACGACCGCCGATATTTCGCTTTCGCGCTTTAACAGCTCTTCCGCCCTCTTTGCCTGCCTTGTGCAATGCGCAGACAGCGACGAAGGGCTGGCCCTATTCCAGTGCTTGCAATCTACTGCAAGGGCAAGGCCAGATGGGCCTATGCCTACGACGTCTAGTTCCATGCGCGGCTTTGTAAAGCGCACGTTTGTCCTTGTCTTGTAACCGAGTGAGGTGAGGACTTGTGCGGCGAGCTGCTCAAAGTCCTTCCAAGTCAGATGCTGCGACACGCCTTCCGGGTCGCACCCCGCCTCCAGCGCAAGTGCCGCCGCTGCCAGCCTGTCGCAGGGCGAAAAAGACATGGCGCTTGCGGCAGAACCCCTGCCGATGCCTTGGGAAAGGAGCGCTTCTGCAAGCCGCCTTGCTACAGACCTGCTTGCAATGCCAGCTTCATGGCAGAACTGGTCAAGAGTCGTATCCTGTGACAAGGCAGCAAGTGCCCTCACCAGAAGGTCTGAGTGCAAATTTTTGTCGATAGATACCAGAGTCCATACTGCACACTAGCCGTTATTTAAGAACAGACATAAGCCGGGCAGAGACACCCCATGCACGTATTATATAATGCCTGACTGGAGGGACGCAACCATCGTGCTGTGCGCCGGCCTGATCGTGCTCGGCGCAATCGCTCTCGCAGTCTCGGCCAAGACCTTTACGGTATTGAAGGGCCAGGTCGTCGAGAAGGGCGTAGGTGTCCTCGAGTTTGGAGGGAAACAGAGACTCACCAACACTATCTCTGTGCTAATAGACGGCGACGACAGGGTCTTTGACATAAAGCGAGGCACGGTGGTGAAATATCCCGTCGCAGAGGATGATATGCAGAACCTCAAGATTGGGTCACGTGTAGAGATGTTCATCTCATCTTACAACCCTGCGGTGCACATCCTAGATGTCAGCTGACAAAGCGTTTCTCGCTATTCGTAGGCACTAGGAAGATGCGATATTCTAGTTATTTTGCAGCAAGCGAATACGGGCAAATTGCAAACGCACACACTCGTACAAACATGAATACATACATTGCCAACTGCTTACTTAAAATTATCATATGGAAATGGGCCGGAAGCCATAAGTATTAGAAATATAAAAATATACATGACGAAATATGTCAGCCGAACATAGATTTTTTAAGAAAAATCCACTAGCCGCCTTGGTGGCGAGCATGAATGCAATCAGTGCCACGGTCGCAGTTGTCTTGATAGCTCCGCTGATACTAGTCGCAGTGGCGCCGATGCCGTCCTCCTTTGCGCAACCTG
>DASZTR010000166.1:0-5072 GCA_035547955.1 Nitrososphaera sp.
CTCCTACCACCATAGGCGGCCTACTCGCCGCGGGTACCAAGAAGGCAGGCTTTGCGGCAGCCCTCCGTGTTGTAGTGCTCGGCATGTTTGCGCTCAACGCCGACTGGACGCTCACCCTTGCGATACTTGCGGTCTTTACCATGACGATTGGGAACCTTGGAGCCATAATGCAGAGGAGCGTGCCGAGGATGCTAGCCTATTCGTCGATTGCCCAGGCGGGCTACATCATGATAGGCATCGCGCTTGCACCCTATTCCAGCCAGGCTCTTTCTGGCTCGCTGTTCCATATCATCAACCATGCCGTCATGAAGTCCGCAGGCTTTATCGCCGTCGCGGCGGTGGCGGTGACGCTTGCTAGCTACAGCCTGGAAAAATACCGGGGTCTTGGAAGGCGCATGCCGATAACCGCCGCCACATTTTCAATCGCGTTGCTTGCCCTTGCTGGAGTCCCTCCCCTCAACGGCTTTTGGAGCAAGCTTATGCTCTTTGGAGCCGCCATAAACTCTGGTTCTGTGGTGGACTGGGGACCGTGGCTTGCAATCGCAGGCGTCCTCAACAGCGCACTCTCGTTAGGCTACTATGCCTGGATAATGAGAAAGATGTACATGGAGGAGGCGCCGGACATGAGCCGGGTAAAGGAGCCAAGGGCAATGATAGCCGTCTTGGTATTCGCGGTGGTATTCATGGTCGGCTTTGGCATCTGGCACGCGCCAATCATAGACTTTGCGACAAAGGCAGTGCCTGACCTCAGCTTTATATCTGGCGCCCCTGCCGGCCCGCTGCTACATTGATAAAGAAGAACTGGAATAGTTGCAAGAGCTCGAGCCAGTACCGGAAACTTCATTCTCATCTTCCTCCTCTTTAGAGAGGTTGCTGAAAACCTCGTTCTGTGCTGCAGTGACAGAGGCAAAACATGTAGAATGGAATTATTATATTGTTACTTGCCTGATGTTTTTTGTCTATATCTGCACCGACGCTAGGTCGGTCATCAGCTCCAAGTGCCGGATGATTTCGTTGTTTGCCGGCGCCACCTTCAGCAACTCGTCTTTGGCCTTTGCCGCGTACGTCTGGTAAAGTTTTTCCATCCTGTCGATAAAGTCTTTGGACCTGTTGTTGTCGTCATGGTTGTTCTGCTTGACCAGCATGTTGAAAAGCTTGTCCTCGTCGTTCCAGTCGATCGGGTCGTCATGGATCTGGTAGGCGATCCCAAGCAAGTGGCCAAAGGTGGTCATGGCGTGGATCTGCTCCTCAGTGCCCTCGCCGAGTATGGAGCCTATCTTGGCCGACGTCTCAAACAGCGACGCCGTCTTGTAGTCGAGCACCTTGATGTAGTCGTCCTCGGTTATGGCCGGCGACTTGTTCAGCCTTATCTCCATCATCTCGCCTTCGCTCATGCGTGTCGCTGCATTTGATAGATCGTTTAGTACGCGAGGGTTCTTTAGTTTGGAGCCGATGGAAAGTATGACACCAAGAACAAAGTCCGCGGTGAGTATACTGCTGTTGTAGCCGTACTTTACGTGGAAAGAGGGCTTGCCCCTGCGTGTGTGCTCCTCGTCGATGATGTCGTCATGGATGATCGATTCAGTGTGCAAAAGCTCGATTGCAGAAGCGGCGAGGTATGCATCGCCATTTGCCTTCTTGCCCTTTATCGCCTCTGCCGAAAGGACAAGAATTAGGGGCCTGATGCGCTTGCCGCCATCGCAGGCGTAGCGCAATGGCGCGTGAAATTCGGACCATGAATAAGAGTCGAGCTCGTGCTTGAGCGCGTCTTCGATCCTGACGAGGTAGTCGCCGCAAAGATCTGTCAGCGGGTTTGCCTCTATGTTTCTCCTGCCCAAGAACCAGCTCTTTCCCTCAGGGTGTTTCGATTAGTTCACAATATTAATTTACTGCTCTCCACAAATACGCTGGTAAATGCCTTCATATGAGGCGCTCTGGACTGCCACTTCCTGTATGCGAGTTATAAGCGGAGAGCAGACGCTTGCGCCCTACTTGAGTCTGGCATCAACTTTCTTTCTCTATATCATGTAGTAGCTTTATCAAACTTTTTCCCTACTCGCCATTGCATCCCTGATCTTGGTATCAAGGTCAAGCAGCTTGTCCAGTGTCGCTTCGTGCTTTAGGTCAATCTTCTCTATCTTTTTTAGGAGCCTGTCGTGGCTCTCTTCAAGATCCTTGAGCCTGTTTAGCAGGACATCTTGCATCTGTGATGTCTTTTTCTTCCTGTTGTATACCCACCAGCTGATGGTGGCGCCGATCACTGCCCCGACTATTATGCCCAAGTACGCGCTGGAGGAGTTGTCATGTCTTCGCAGTTCTTTGTAATCTCGGGAAGGCAGCCCAATATGGAAAAGATATCCCGGACCTTATTATGCAGACACATACTGGTATGCCTGCCTGTGGATATAACGGCTGAATCTTGAGCCTAGGAAGCTCTGCAACTAGATGAGAGGAGTACGATCCGGCAACCTACTGCTGAGAATCTCTATGTGTAGAGAGTCTAGCGTTCTTATTGCACGCGGTCTCTGTGCGTATGTGTGTCGTCGCTATTTTTCTGTTATCTTATGTCCAAAAGCCCTTTTGGGGGCTGGTGCTCAGTCTTTGACATTAATACGCGCTCGTATGATATCAGAAACCTTAGGCCCTTCTGAGTTATCTTGAGGGTCTCTCCGTCGTGGATATCGTACCCGACAAGGCTGTCTTTTACCAATTCTTTTAGGTAGTTATACAGCTCGCCTTCTGAAATGTCGAGCGAGGATTGCAGCTGTCTGTCAGTCGTGGAGCCACTGTTGATTGCAGAAAGCAGTTTTTGGACGGTGTTGTCGTCAAGGCTGTTTCCCATCTCTTCCACATTGCTGTTGTTATTGTCACTATTCTCTATATCCATTATTATTTATCCCTAAGATACATATACACATGATAAAATTATAAAGAGTGCCCTAACCGCATGCCAACTTTCTTCTTGGGTGTTTGGTACAAGCTAACAGACACAGCATATAGCATCAATGTTCCAAAAAAATATTGTTGGATGTCTTGCCCGTTAAGGTATACCTTTGTTGCAGAGAATATGATTGTGGTGTAAAAAAGTGCTCCGGCCGGGATTTGAACCCGGGATCTGCGACTCGAAAGGCCACAATGCTTGACCGGACTGTGCAGCCTCCAGCCGTATATGGCGATGACCGGCAGGATAGCTACTACACCACCGGAGCACTTGAGCACAGTCGGCGGGAGATTCACATAAAATCCTTGCTGTCTGGCAATAGCAGATTATGATGATGGCGATGCCAGAGCTTTTCCTACGTGTCCTGCTCGCTGGGAAGAGTTTCTTCTCCCTGTCCGATCATCTGGTATCTCTTCAGTGCTTTTGTGCCCCTGCCAAAGAGCAGGCCGACTCCAAGTAGAAGAAGGACGTCTGTTGCTATTGCTCCGTCCGGCGCGCCTCCGCTCAAAGTAAAGATGTTGCTTAAAGAGGATGCGCTGGCCTTGACTATGGTGACGTTTATCAAGTGTCTGGCAAGCATGGCTGCGAGATAAACAAGGTAGATTATTGTGACTCCCTTAAAGTAAATCGACCCGTCTTGTGTCTTCCAGAAAGTGATCCGTTTGCCTGAATACATGTTACCAGAGGGCTGCAACGGCAAACAAAATCGCGTAAGGGGTGGCAAGCCACGAAGCGACTCCTTCATTGAAGGACATCGCACAGAAAAGGCATCCTAAGGCAACATAAAAAACAATAGAAATCTTGGTCTTGGTGGTGCTGAATCTTGTGCCCTTGCTGACAGAGCGTATCCGCCTAAGCATCGAAATGGCGACTATTGCTATGATGAAAAAGATCGGTCCTTTTCCTGAGGTTAGATTAACCGGGGTCATGTTGAAAGTAACGTACTACGTGTGTATGACGTAGTCCCGCGAAGTAATAAGAGATGTGCATATTGGTAATGTCAAGTCTCTGGTTGTTTTTGATGATCCTTAAGAGCATAACGCTTGGAGGCAACTGGCACAATCTTACACAGCGCCGAGTGGAAAAGAAGAAGAGAATGTTGTTTATTCCGTGACAGGTGCATATGTGTATATTCATATGCCCTTGTGTGCGTGTTTACAGCAACCTACTGCCACTTCAAGCGTAGTTTTAGGGGCGAGGTATAACTAACTAGCTAGTTAGCTAGTCTCTTATCTTCTACGGTTAGTTCCCTTATCTTCGTGCACATGTAATAATTTGCCGCTCTCTCCACGCAAACAAGCAGAGGGGAAAGAGAAAGAGAGAAACCAACCAAGAGAAGAAGCAGTGCAGGATATCACGGCCAAGAGAGAGCTGGGAGGGGAATGCTGTGAAATTGACATCTACTCTCCTCCTCTCCAAGCAGAGTATGTATATTCTTATGTCAACAACAATAACAACAATAGTCAAAGGCTTGGAAAAGCCGATTCGGAAATGAAAGCTCTCAACAGAAGCCAGCTTGAAAAGCCTATACTACTGTCATAAGGTTTTTCTATGGCTCCTAGGTTGAAGTACGTATATGGAAAATCACGACCTTGTGGCGAGGATCGATTCTGAGATAGAAAAGCACAGCCTATTGAAGCACCCGTTCTACCAGATGTGGTCTGAGGGCAGGCTAACGGTCGACCACCTGCAAGGCTATTCCAAAGAGTATTTCCAACTTGTAAAGGCAGTTCCCGCGTTCGTCCAGAACATCGCCTCTTCCAACACCGATCTTGCAAAGGCTCAGGAAATAAAGGAGAACCTGAAGGAAGAGTCGGAGCACGTCGAGCCGTGGGTAAGATTTGCACACGCGATGGGCGTTTCGCAATCAGAGCTTGCTAGCTATGCGGGCGCGGAAAAGACAAACGACGCGGTGGCAAAGATGATGTCGCTTACGTCTCTCTCTTTTGAAGAAGCAGTTGCCGCAATGTACGCGTTTGAGGCAGAGCTCCCAAAGATAAGTAGGAGCAAGCTCGATGGCCTTGTAAAATTCTACAATATGACCGGCAACAAAGATGCCCTCAATTACTTTGAGATCCACGAAAAGGCGGACATAAGGCACGCGCAAGTGTGGCGCGACTTGTTACGTACC
>DASZTR010000167.1:0-7213 GCA_035547955.1 Nitrososphaera sp.
AGCCTAAGCGTCTGCAGCTTGATCTTGCTTGAATGCCATATCTCTTGAGGATTTTACGGCAGGAACTCATACACACACATACCGCACACACGGACATGCCGCGCTTTCTATTCGCAAAATAGCATGAAAATAAAAACAAGAATTATTATGCACCACAATGTCGGAAATTATGCACACGCATCTGCGATGGTCAACCGCCAAAGGATGATGATAAAAATCGATTTCTATGTGCCTACAAGGACAAAGGACGGCAGGGATATAGACCCTAAAAAGGTGGACGCCATAATAGACCAGATATGGCCTAGGTACCGCGGAGGCACGAAACTGACAGGTACTGGCTATTACAGGGCCAAGTCTGGCAGCGACGAAGTGACTGAAAGCTATCTGCTGTCTATAATCACAGAATACGGCCGGCCGTTCAAAGCCGACCTGAAAAAGTTCAAGGAAAAAATAAGAAACGAACTCTGCCAGGAAACCGTCTTGATAACCTGGCACCCTATCAAAGTCATGTAACCTTCTTGGAAGGAGATTCTCTAGTCTTGGCAGCTAAAGTTTATCAATTAGATAGCTCTAATACATGCTGGTGGCGCAGAAAACCTCCGGGGAAGAAAGGGTGAAAAAGCCTGTCAGGAACCAGTACGACGATGAAACGCTAGAAAACATGATGCGCTACTACAACCTTGGTGAGAACTACGAATCGCTCCTGCGATACATAAAGCACCGCGGCCTAGTTGCCGGCGACCCGGAGCAACAACAGTAAAACCATAAAAATAACTCCATTGCTACACTTCTCCAAGTGCCCTATTTCCTATGCGCGTTATTGTCGCAATAGCTATCTGCATCGCGATAGGCGTCGCGTTCGCGGGATATTTTGCATACACATGGGTGACGAAGCCGCGGTATGGGCTCGAAGTGGACGCGACACGGGACACCACAGACATCTCGGGCACGTTTTATCGCATTAGGGTGGTAAACGTAGGCTTTGAGCGCCTCACAAACGTCTCGGCAGAAATGGGTGTCGGCGATATCCAGACCACGGATTTGCTGGAGCCCGGGCAGACCTACTACTTTTACCCAAACCCGGACACGCTTTCGCCGACTGTCAAGGTCACGTCCAGCGAGGGCATCAATGTCGAGACCGACTATCGCACGCCTACAAAGGTGCTCGGGCTGCCGGGCGGCGGAAGGTAACGAGATGCATATTATTCCTTGACGATGATGGTGATAATCCTATTGTTATAGTATAAATGGACACAAGCACATACCTATTTTCAGGTGCTTGACGCTGCTCCTCTTTGAACCGTCAGCTAAATCAACCGCGCTTGCGGACAAGTATGGCTACAGTGAGTGGCTCGTGGCGCGCTTTATGCAGTACGTGCCTGATGTAGAGCGCTTTATGGAAAAGATGGATCAATCGCCCGCGCAGTATATACGCGTCAACACGCTCAAGACCACCCCTGATGCCCTTGAACAGAGGCTTGCCGCAAAAGGGTTTAAGCTAGAGCCCACCTTGCTTTCTGAGGTGCTAAGAGTGGTCAAGGCTCCTATGGCGACTGGCGCCACCAACGAATACCTATTCGGTCATTATTATATACAGGATCTAAGCTCGTGCATGGCAGTGGACGCGCTCGATGCGCAGAAATCCCAGTCTGTGCTGGACATGGCGGCCGCTCCGGGCGGCAAGACCACCCACATTGCACAGAGGATGCAGAACACCGGCTCCATTGTTGCGCTTGAGCCAAACAAGAGGAGGGCAAGGTCGATGTTGTTCAACCTTGACCGCCTCGGCGTGGCAAACACGTGCGTCCTGTGCGCCGACGCCCTTGCCGCCACAAAAGACCTCGGCAAGTTTGACAGGGTGCTCCTTGACGCGCCGTGCAGCTGCGAAGGCGTGATCGCAAGGGACCGAACAAGAAAGACGAGCCACCGCCCTGAAGACGTGGAGTACTGTGCAGGCCGGCAGGAACAGATGCTCGAAGCCGCCATTTCTGCATGCAAAAAAGGGGGCGCGGGCATCGTGATTTATTCGACATGTTCTTTCGCACCGGAAGAAAACGAGGCAATAGTAGATAGGATGGTGCGCAAGTTTGGCGTAACCGTTGAGCCGCTTCCGCACGGGAGCGAGGGTCTCGCTCATTTTGGAAACATAGAGTTTGACAAGAGCGTCAGAAACGCGAGGCGCTTTTACCCGCACGTACATGATACCACCGGCTTTTTCGTGGCAAAGATGAGGGTGCCGCCATGCCCGCCATGACCTTTTTCAGAGAACCGACGCGGCAGGAGCAGACGCTCATCTACCGGGCGCTTGACCGGTGGGGGGTGTTTGATGCACTGGAAGGGCAGGTATTTCTCGTGGACGATAGCGGCAAGGTATCCCTAGTGTCGCCAGAACTGGCAAACATCATCAGGGAGATGACGAAAGCGCAAATACAACAACGACAGCCGAAGGTGGCCGGCCTTGTCATAGGCGGCCTTGGCAACAAGACTAAGAAAAAGAGACAGTTTGGCCCCACCCTTGCCGGCGCGGGCCTTTTTGCGCGCATTGGAGGCAGGGAAAAGAAACGCCGTTATTACGTCGAGGTGGGGCACAATGCAGAAAAGCTGGTGCTGTACGGCCGGGATGTGATGGGCGAGTCGATAACCGAGGCATCTAGCGAACTTGATGAGAACGAGCTTGTGATACTCGTGAACGACAGGGGAGAAGCGATAGGTATTGGTCGGACGCGTTTTTCAGGCAAGGGCATTTTGCAGAAAGGGCGGGTGACCATAACCACCCTTGCCGACGCCGGAAGCTATCTGCGCGATGAAGATTATGATGATAATGATACAAAAGAAAGTGCGGAGGCAAAGATGGTGACGAAGATGATGATGATGATGATGAAAAAGAATGATGAAACCGATGCATCGGTCCGATAGCAAAAAATGGCCGGCTAGTTAGCTCCTGTCTCAACAGAGACGTTCTGAAGGACGGACGCAATATAGTCCGCCGTCGTGCCCAGCTTTTCTGTCATGCACTGGATGGACATGCCGCTGTCATACAGCTCGAAGATGCGCTCGTCAAGATCGTATTTGGCCTCTTCCTCTGTTCTCATATGTGTGTGTATAACTCTCCTCTCTTGCTACAAGCGAGAATCGGACGTTTGAATAATACAGGTATCGATCTATAAAATATGTACAAGCTTGTGAAATAAGTTAAAGCGGCCGGAGGGGCGCAGCTCTTTTCTTCGCTGCTGCCGCCTTTTATTTTCTGGCCTTGAACAGGATGAATACTGCGATGGCGCCCATCATGCCGCCGAGCACCAATAGCACCTGCATCGGAAAGCTGCCTGTTGCCTGCTGGACACCTGGTGGCGCTTCTCTGCTGACTACTGCAAAGTTGCCTCCTGCCGATTCATCGATCTTGGAGAACCCTGTGATCTGGATCTGTCCGCTTGGGGCCGGTACTTGCGAGTGCGCTTGCACCTGTGCTCCGTCGATAGTGACTGACGCGTCTGCCTCATCTGCCACGAACGTTCCTTCCCTGAAACTGCTCTCTCCAAGGGAGTACACTGACACAACCTTTGCACCGCCCTTGTTCTTGAAGACCGATGACGTTTCTACGAGGCTTCCTGATGGGTCAAATAGGAAGTGCCACGTGGTCATGGGTTGCTTGAACTTGTCAAAGTTCAATATGGATTGAGTGAACATGCTAGAGGACTGCACTTGCGCGGCAATGTCCTTGTGCGTCTTGTCAAGGAAGTTGATTGGCTTGGTTATCTCTATCTTTCCTATAGCCGGGTCCGGCGCTGTGAGCACAATTGCGTCAGGGATGGTTATCGCCCTCCATGCTAGGTCGACGATGTTGTCTCCTGAGGTAGATGATGATGATGACGAAGAATTGCCTCCGCTAATCACGAATTTTTCAAGGTGGGGGACCGCCTCGACCTTGAGCGACATAAGGGCATTGTCCTCGTAACCTCTGAGGACTCCTGTATAGGTGATTTCCATACTGGTGACTTTTGCCGGGCTCTGGGCCTGCAACAATGCCTTGTTAAAGGCAGTGATTGCGCTTGCAATTCCGTTGTCTGTACTGCTTGCAGTGCCGTTCACGCTGAACTGGATGCGGTCCTGCTTGCCATTAAGCTCGTTTGCAATGTTGCTACCCGCCGGATAGCGCAGAGTAATATTCTTGACCGCGATGAAGTGGGCTTCTGCCTCGTCGGTCTGTGGGATCAAAACTGCGTTCATGTCATTAGCAAAAGCGGCAGGGGCAACACTGGATACCAAGAGTGTGGCGAACATCGTCGCAACAACTGCAGATAACGACTTCACGAGAGCAAAGTGCCTCTGGCTGTTTATAATCTTTGTTGTAAAGTGTGTCTGAAAGGTGATAATTCTGTTGCACCCAGCAGATATAATAAAACGGATTTTGCATACTGACCGCGTTTGATTGCAATCATTGCAGGCGGCACGGGCTCGGTCAAACTGGTGCGGGGTCTTGCCCTGCTAGAAAAGGAGGGCAAGAGTATGCAAGAGGTGGGAGGCATGAGCGTGATAGCAAACGTGGGCGACAACATGTGGCTCTATGGACTGTACGTCTGTCCTGATGTAGACACGATGGTCTACGGCCTTGCCGGCATGCTCGACGAAGAGCGCGGCTGGGGGATCAGGGGTGACACGTTCACGTTCCTTGACCAGATGAAAAGGTCTGGCGTCGACACGTGGTTCGGGCTGGGAGACCGAGACCTTGCCACTCACATCCTGCGTACACATATGATGATGATGACGACTGAAAAAGCAGCCGGAAGAAAGGAGGAGAAGAGAAAAAAGAAGAGCCTGACGCAGGTCACGGCCTATTTTGCAGAAAAATTTGGCACAGGCACCGCTAAGGTGCTGCCCGCAACTGACAACGACGTGGAGACAATGATAACGACTTGCGACGCCGGTGAGATGCACCTACAGGAATTCTGGGTTAAAAACGCTGGCAGGCCTGAGGTGCAGGGGATACGCTACCGCGGTATTGGAAAGGCGCGGGCTACGCGGCAGGCACTTGATGCAATAAAGAACGCAGACAGGATAATAATCGCACCCGGAAATCCTGTCTCGAGCATTGGGCCCTCGCTCGCACTTGTGGACCTCAAAGCGGCGCTTGCAAAAAGGCGCTCAGACGTGATTGCCGTGTCACCAGTGATAGGCAACGCTGCGCTGTCCGGCCCGGCTGTAAAGTACATGAATGCCGTGGGTGTATCCTCCTCTGCAGCAGGCGTCGCGGAATTTTATCAACAAGTCGCCGGCACGCTGGTCATAGACAACAGAGACCAAGACACAGCTGGCAAGATAACTGCAAAATTTGGCATCGACGTGTACGAAACAAACATAACCATGCAAGGTCGACAAGACGAAGTCCGGCTCGGCAGGTACCTGCTGCAATTACAGCAATCGCGGAAGTCTTGATATTAGTTGACAACGACTGCAACAACAACAATAATAATAATCCCCGTCAAGAAATTTGAAAACTCCAAGACCCGCCTTTCGCCCGTCTTGGGCCTCCAAGATCGCATCAGGCTTGCCGCCTTTATGCTAGAAGATACACTTGCGACTCTTGGACGGTGCAAGTCCGTTGCGGAAATCGTAGTAGTGTCTGCGGATGAGAAGGCCGGCGAGATTGCCAAGAGACACGGCGCAACCATCCTTTCACAAAAGGAGGACGCCGGCGTCAACTCGGCAGTTACAGTCGCAGACAGGTACGCGACTCAGGAAAGGCATGCGAGCGCTACTCTCGTCATCCCACAAGATCTCCCGCTCCTTGGCGCGGGCGACGTTGACGGGATAATCTGCTCTCCTGTAGCAACCCAAGGGAACTGCATAGCCGTCTGCCCCTCACTCCGTTATGATGGCACAAACCTTCTCCTGCGCATGCCACCAGACGTAATTCCTACCTCATACGACAACAACAGCTATGACTCGCATATCCTGTCGGCAAGGGAGCGTGGCGCGGCCGTGCACGTGATAGAGCATGAGCGCCTAATGTTTGACATCGACACGCAAGAAGACGCAAGGCAGCTCGTACGCATGGATCCACGTTTCATAACTGCCAAGAGCGTGGCGTCTTTCCTGAAGGACAAGGTGCCATTCTCGTAACCATGTGTGCGCATTTATGCCGTCGTCTTGCTACAAAGAGGAAATGTGTTCGGGCGTAAGTTGGGCGACAAATAGCAAGATCTTTCTTTTTCAAGATGCCGCTGTATCTCTACTCAATGTCTTTGAGCTTTTGCAATATATTGTGTGTCATGGCAGTAAAACATCCGGTCCACTATTTGAGGAATTTTGAAAAAATAAGGAGAGGGAAAATGCGCGTCTGCCTGTTTCCAAAACCCTTGTGCCTTTTCAGTTCAGACGCTCTAGATTTCAAATATTCACTATTGTCCCTTGGGCATCAGGACAAACGTATCCGTGTCATTGTCGAGAGGAGTGTTGTCTTTGGATGTCATCGCTATCGTGATCGAGTATTGCGTGTTCTGGTCTAAAATGGGTCCCTGGATGTGGAATGTTCCCTCGCTGTTAAAACCCTCCTGGCCTATAAAGTCAGGTCCCCAAGTGGTAAATTCGCCTACTGCGGTTGCATTGGCACTGGTATTGTTTGCTCCCGAAGCCGCAGCATTTGCGAGCAGCTCCAGGTCAAGGATGCCGTCGCTGTCCGTGTATTGCTGCGTGATAAGCGTCCCACTCGGATCGGCAATGGTCACGTTATAGGTAACTGCTGTCGCAGGGGGTATGGTAACTGTCGTTGGCACGAACCTTAAGACGAAACCATTGTCAGGCTTTTGAGGATCAAACGGGAGTGAATTCTCGCCACCCACGTGCATGTTGAAATTGTCGCCGCTTTCAATTGCGTCGCCCACTTCTATTATCCCGCTGGCTCGTGGGTCCATAGAGTCTGTGTAGTTGTAGACTCCGGGTTCTGTAAATGTATAGATGAACGAACCGCCAGACGTTATCACCCCCGAGTCAATTGCTTGAGGAGAACTTGCATTGTTTATGGTAGTCACGGTGTGCTCGCCCATCCCATTGTTGAACCAGACTACAGTCATCCCAAGTGGTATCGAGACTTTTGCAGGACTGAACGAAACCCTGTTGTTGTTTCCCTCTGTTATTGAGATGACGTACGATGGCGCTCCTGACAGCCTGCCCATCAATGCAGGCGGGAATGTCTGACCCGCAAATGGAGCGGCAG
>DASZTR010000168.1:0-16151 GCA_035547955.1 Nitrososphaera sp.
AGCTCTGCCACGGACAGGAGGCCTATGAACGGGAGCGCGCTGGCAATGCTGCTTAGCACGGCAAGGTGGCTGAAATGGAACCCAAACATCTCGCCCGTGCCAAGGCCACCGACGGCAGCCGCAAGTCCGCTTGCCGCCACCAGCGTACCCCACATCTTTAGCCTGCCGTTTCCGCGTATTCTAAACAGCATGCCGAGCCCAAAGAGCAGGATGCCGTGCCCAAAGTCTGCAAACATCAGGCCGTAGAACACAGGCCAGACAAACGAGATCACCTTGGTCGGGTCGGTCTCGCCGTACCTTGGCAGGCCCTGCGTCTCGGTGACTACTTCAAAGTTCTTGGAATATCCCTTGTTGTAAAGGAGCGTCGGCATAGTTGGCCTGCCGGTGTCCTGCAGGTCGATGGTTACGCCGGTATCCTCGACTACAGAGACGTAGCTGTCTCCAGCGAGTTTCTTGAACTTGCCTTCCATGTCTGCAGGGATGTAGCCTTCTATTACTGCAAAGTTTTTCGTCCCACCCGGTTTCCTTGTAGTTTCAAGCACATCCTTTGCCACGCCGGCAGCCTCGCGCAGCGAGAGCACTTTGGTTATTACCGAGTCTTTTAGCTTTACTATCTCCTTGTCTAGCTGCTCTACTTTGCCCTCAAGCTCCTTGACCTTGGCGCTTGCCTGCGAGAACGCCACGCTCGGGTTCTGGGGCATGTTTGTTGGTATCTGGAGCGGGTTGATGCCGAAACTGCGCATCACCTTTGCTATCCTCTCCGAGTCCTCGGCAGTGCCGATTATGGTGAGCGCTGTCTTTTTCTCGCCCAGGTTTGTAGAGTATATCGCAAGATCCTCAAGGCTCTTTCTTATCTCGGCCTCGTCGGTCGAGTCGACGACGTATATGCCGGCGTAGAATTTCGAGAGCGTGCCAAGGCGCGCCAGGTCCATGCTGAGGCCTGCCGCGTTTTCGGTGAGCGCCTTCAAATTGGAATATTCCTCAAGCGACTTTTGCGCCGTGCTGCGCTCGGCTATTATTTTCCTTGCGCCCTCTAGCTCTTTTGTAGCCCTGTCTTCAAGGTCGGCAATAAATCCCTGGATGTTGTCGATCTGGTAGTCGGTCTTGCCCTTTGGCGCGCCCTTGAACATCGTCGCAAGAACGCCGGTCTCTGGAGGGATGCCGAGTGCCTTGATCACTTCGTCGACGTCTTGGTAGAGTTTTTGTGCCTTTAGGAGGAGATCGTCGTAATACGGGTTAAGGTGCTCAGAAGCAGAAGTGCCCTGTATGGGGTGGAACCATTCAAGCTCGGCCAGTTTGCTGACGGCTGCTTGCGTTTCCATCCTTGGCAGGATCATAGTTGCCCTCTTCAGCTTGGCTAGCCCCATTAGTATATCGTCCAGCATGAAGAAAAGAAGATCTCTTTAAAATCCTTTCTGAGAGATGCAACCACAGACAGACATCCATACAGATACAGACACAGACAGACATACAACATTTCATTTTCTTTCATAGAAGAGCAAAAAGTGGCAGCGAGGCACAACTTTGAAAATAGAGGAAAAATGAAAAAGGAAGAAGAGTGCGGACGGACGAAGAGAGGAGGGGGAGGATGACGATGATGTTCTTCTTCTTTTTACTGGCCGAGGATGATGAACATCATGACTATACCGTAGATGGCGATTGACTCGACCATACCCACGATAATGAACACGCTGGACTGCATCTTGGGGTTCTCGCTGATGGCCGCAAGACCTGCTGCGCCCACAAAGCCAAGACCAAAGCCAGCTCCTAGCGCTGCCAGACCGAATGCTATACCCGCAGCGAGGAACTTGAACGCGTTAGAGCTCGTGGCCGTAGCTGTCGCTGCTCCGCCTCCCCCTGCTTCCTGTGCATAGGCAACCGGGCTTGCAAACACGACACCTGCAAACACAACTGCCGCGAGAATTGTCAAAAGTGAAAGTGCGCCTCTTACTTTCAGTTGCATCATTAGGGCTTTGGCATGAAAAGCCCTATTTAATAGTAACGAGCAGCGACTGATCTGGTCTAAAGGGGAAGACAAAGTGAGATTATCGCGTACTGCTCGTGGCTTTTGCTTCTTTTCGCTTTAGCGTTGTGGGTACTTGACAATGGCTACGACAAAAAGAATCATGCATGGATATTTTTATTGGCGTCCAAAAACAACAGCGGACAAGAAAATTGAAGGAGAGAAAGAAAGAGTGAAAGAGAGAGAAGGGCTGGTTAGACCTTGGACAGCGCCTTGCGCCTGCTCTGGGCGATCTCTTCTTTTATCGTCTGTACAAGAGAGTCGCGCTCTGACTGTAGCTGTGCCTTGGCCTTTTCAAAGTGGCTAGAGATATCATCAACTTTATTGTTATCGCTCATGCGCTTGTTGTCGCCTCCGCCTCTGCCAGCTTTTTCCTGTCAAGGACTACTTTAACCTTCTTGATCCTGACAAACTCCTCCCGCTCGCGCTCCTCAAGCGTCGCCTTGATGAAGTAGACGGCGTCCTGGTACTGCGGGATAATGATGTATTCGAGCGCGTTGATGAGCTTCTGTGTGCGCTCCAACTCCTTTGCAAGGCTGAATATCGCGTTTTCGTATTCAGCCGCCTTGCAGACCGACGGGAGCACGTTCTTTATCAGTTTTGACGCCTTGTCCACTGACGCGTTTGTCTCGATAAAGCCATAAGAAAGGTGCTGGCTCCCCTCGCGCGTCTTTACAGTCAATGTCGGGATCTTGACATCGACGATCCTGCGCACGTTGACGTCCGTTTCCATCACGCTCGGAGTCGAATCAGAGATGGACTCTAGCGTGGTGGTGCCAAGCGTCATATACGCGGTATAGACGGCAGAGTAGATTTCGCCAAGCGGTGACCAGATGTCTTCGCGGGCCTTGTTGGCCTCCTCTATCATCTCGTCGATCTTTTTCAAGAGCACCTCGCGTTTGTCGTCAAGGATCTTGTGCACCATCTTGGCCACCTGCATCGAGCGGCGTATCTTGATGAGCTCGATCTTTGTAGCCGTTACCCTTCTCGATGACATGCTGCTATTTGCTACCCTTGTAGTACGTCTTGATGTGCTTTTCCTTGATCTTGGTCAGCTCGGCCTCTGGGAGGGTCGACAGCACTTCCCACGCCCTGGCTAGCGTCTCGTCAAGGTTCCTGTTCTCGTCTGGGGACTGCTTCAGGAAATGGGTCTCAAACATGTCGCCGGCGTCCAGGTACTTCAGGTCGGTGCCAGTCAGGCCTGCACGGCCGACGATTTCTGCGAGGGCGCGCACTTCCTGTGCTCTAGAGTAGAGGTCGTACATCTGGTTACCCACCTCCGGGTGGTCAGAGCGCGTCTTGCCCTCGCCCACACCGTCCTTCATGAGCCTTGACAGCGAGGACAGCACGTTGACGGGCGGGTAGACGCCCTTTCTGAAAAGGTCGCGGCCGAGGACTATTTGGCCCTCGGTGATGTATCCTGTAAGATCGGGAATAGGGTGCGTGATGTCGTCTGCCGGCATTGAAAGGATCGGCACCTGCGTGACAGAGCCGTTCTTGCCCTTTATCCTGCCTGCGCGCTCGTAATTGTTTGCAAGGTCTGTGTAGAGGTATCCGGGGTATCCCTTTCTGCCGGGCACCTCTTCCCTTGCCGCAGAGATTTCACGCAGCGCCTCGGCATAGTTGGTCATGTCGGTCAGTATCGCAAGCACGTGCATCCCAAGGTCAAACGCAAGGTATTCCGCAACAGTGAGGGCGACCCTGGGCGTGATGATGCGCTCGATAGCAGGGTCGTCTGCAAGGTTGAGGAACAGCACCGACCTCCGCAGCGCGCCCGACTCTTCGAGGCTGCGCTTGAAATACTGCGCCTCGGAGTACTGCACGCCGATTGCGGCAAACACTACTGCAAAGTCTTCCTTGGTCCCCACGACTGATGCCTGGCGGGCGATCTGCGCTGCGAGGATGTTGTGCGGCATGCCAGAGCCTGAGAATATCGGTAGCTTTTGCCCCCTGACGAGCGTGAGCATACCGTCTATCACGGACACGCCAGTCTGGATGAATGACGTCGGGTATTCGCGCCTTTCAGGGTTCATAGGCTCGCCGTTGACGTCTAGGAACTTGTCGGCTATCGGCTCCGGGAGGCCGTCGTTTGGCCTGCCAAGGCCGTCAAATACCCTGCCAAGGAGCTCCTGCGACACTGGCATCTCCATTGTCTTGCCAAGGAACTTGGCCTTTGTCCCCGATACTGTCAGGCCGGTCGTGCCCTCAAATACCTGGACCACGGCCTTGCCAAAGCCCACTTCAAGGACTTTGCCGAGCCTGCGCTCGCCTTCTGCCGTCTCTATCTCTACCAGCTCGTCAAAGGACGCCTTGGTTATGCCGTCGATGACCATAAGCGGACCCTTGATTTCTGCCACCTTTGTATATTCAATTCCGGATGCTGTTTTTGCTTCAGGCAACTACTTTGACCTCCTCTGTCTTTGCCGCTGCTCCACCTGCGCCCAGTTTGCGGAAGCCCTCTTCAAGTGCCTTGTCCAGGTCTGCCAGCTTGCTCAGCTGGTCTTCGGGTATGTCGAACTTGGCCTTTAATAGCTGCGGTATTATCGGCATTGCGCGAATGTCTGCTAGCGGGACCTCGGCCTTTAACGCTTTTTGCGCCTCCTTGAAGAACTTGACCATCAACTTGACCAGCTTTACCTGCTTCTCCGGGCTGCAATACGTGTCAATCTTGTCAAACGAGTTCTGCTGGAGGATACCGATCTTGATCATCCTTGCCACTTCGAGCACCAGCTTTTCCTCGTCCGGGAGCGCCTCAGGACCAAGAAGCCTGACGATTTCCTTGAGCGTGTCCTCCCTCTGCAGTATGTGGTACGACTCGCCGCGGAGCTCGTACCAGTCGCCGGACACGTTCTCTTTCCACCATTTTGCAACGTCCTCCAGGTATCCCGAGTACGACTGCATCCAGTTGATGGACGGATAGTGCCGCGAGTATGCCAGCCGGGTGTCAAGCGCCCAGAAGGTCTTGATGAACCTGATGGTATGCGTCGTGACCGGCTCTGTAAAGTCTGCGCCTGATGGCGACACTGCGCCTACGAGCGTCACAGACCCTGCCCTGTCCGGCGAGCCCAGCGCGCGCACGCGCCCTGCCCTTTCATAGAATTCGGCAAGCCTCGACGCCAGGTACGATGGGTAGCCTTCTTCAGCAGGCATCTCTTCGAGGCGGCCCGACATTTCGCGGAGCGCCTCTGCCCACCTGCTCGTAGAATCGGCCACGAGAACTACGTCGTAGCCCATGTCGCGGTAGTATTCTGCCATAGTGACCCCGGTGTAGATGGACGCTTCCCTTGCCGCCACCGGCATGTTACTGGTGTTGGCGACAAGCACGGTCCTCTCCATGAGCGGCCTGCCGGACCTCGGGTCGATCAGGTGCGGGAACTCGACTAGCACCTCCGTCATCTCGTTTCCGCGCTCGCCGCAGCCGATGTAGACTACGACCTTCGAGTCTGCCCACTTTGCAATCTGGTGCATGGTCACGGTCTTGCCAGTGCCAAAGCCTCCGGGGATCGCGCCTGTTCCGCCCTTTGCAATCGGGAAATAAGTGTCAATGACGCGCTGACCCGTCACCAGCGGGACAGTCGGGTCGTAGCGCTCGGCATAAGGCCGCGGCTTGCGCACGGGCCACTTGTGGTACATCTTTAGCTGAGATTTTTTGCCATCCTTTTCTGTCGTGGCAATGATGTGCTCGATGTCATAGTCGCCTTCCGGTGCAATGTCGGCAAGCTTTGCGCCCTTTGCATGGTCGGGCGGGACCAGAATCTTGTTAACCAAAAGCGGAGTCTCCTCGACTGTGCCAAGGATAAACCCGGGGCCTACATCGTCGCCCTTTTTCATAGCGGGCTTGAAGTGGTATTTTTTCTTCATGTCGACCGGCGTGGTCTGTATACCCCTGCCGATGAACGCGCCCGACTTTGCCGCGATTTCGTCGAGAGGCCTCTGGATGCCGTCGTAGATCTTGCCGATTACGCCAGGGCCCAGCAATACGGACAGCGGCTGCCCCGTACCGACCACCGGCTCGCCGGGCTTTAGCCCAGAAGTCGACTCGTATACCTGTATGAATGCCACGTCGCCTGTCAGCCGGATGACTTCACCGATGAGTTTTGAATCTCCGACCTCGACTGTCTCGTACATCTTTGCAGCGGACATGCCGTCTGCCTTGACTGCAGGACCGCTAACCCACACGATGCGTCCTTTAGCTACCATTATTTATTCCTCGCCTCTCAGCATTCGTGCAATATTTTTCCTTATTAAAGGTTTGAGTCGCTCGATCCTCGAATCAAGCGTGTTGTCAAACGACATCGTGCCATCAGCCGATTTTACCCGGACGCCGCCGATCGCGTTTATGGGTTGGTCTGAAATCTTGGCCTTCAGTTTCGGGTTCTTTTTCGAGAGGTCTGCGACTATTTTCTTCACCTGCTCGAAGTCGTTCTTGTTGCATTCGACTATCACCTCATCAGACCCGACAGAGGGAATGCTCTCCTCGACTACCTTTGCAAGGAGCGACCTGTAGGACTCGTCCTTGCTGGAGGATGCGAGCCATGACTTGGCACGCTCAAACGCCTCGTTGACGTCGGTCTCGATCATGATGAGCTCCTTGTTGCGCGCCGACAGCCTGCTGGAGCCTACTATCTGGCGCTTTAGGTTCTCGGCCTGCTTTCTTGCGGACTCGATAATCCTTGTGCGCTCGGCGTCAAGGTTGCTCCTTGAAGCCTCTAGGTTCTTCAGCGATTCCTGATAAGCCAAATCAATTTGCGAGATCAACTCTGTTTCCTTTTGAGATAAAACTTTGTTTATGGTTCGCTCTAGGGCAGAATTCGAACTCATATATACTTCTACTCTGTGGACTCTGCCCGTTCCGCGTGATTTTAACCTTTTGATGCTTCTGCGGCAATGCGATCTTCAAGGCTCTTGGCAAAGGCCCTGATGCGGCCGAGGTGGCCCCCTTCCCAGTACACCTTTTTGCAGTCTGCGCACTGCCAGAACCCGTCGTGAAGGGCAAGGACATTCGCAGGAACCAGCCTGCCGGCCTCCTCCGGCCTCCTTGGTGCAAGCGTGCCGTTGCAAGATGTGCACCTTGACCCTATCCTGGAAGTAAAGTCCGTGGAAATGCCAAGCTTTGCAAAAATGTGCGCCATGTCGTCAAGGTCGCCCGTGCCTTCCACCAGCACGCCCTGCGCGCCCCGCTTTATGATGCGCTTGAACAGCTCTTTGTCGGCTGTGAGGATTATCCTGTCCTGCTCGGCGGCAAGGCGCAGGACCTCGTTATCGCTTGTGTTAGGCACATACAGCGTGTCAAAGCCAAAGATGCGCAACTTGCGGGCGACGCTCCCAAGCATCGCGTCCGCAAGAAACTTTGTCATGCATGTATGGGTTCTCCCTTCCTTCAAATAATATTATTACTACTTTGTGAGTGCGCGGGTGTATGTGTGCGCGTATGTGTGATTGCCATCATAGCGCGGATTCAGGTGGAGCGGCTTCGCCGCGGCATACCTCGCAGATAAAGGTCCCTTCGTCGTATTGCAGCAGGTCGGACCATTCGCCGCATTCGTCGCAATATCCGGACACCTTGCCCGCCGGCCTGCCAAGCTCGCCCCGAATTATCCCGGCTTTTTCCGACACCACGTCCACAAGGTCTGGAGTCACGGCAATAACGTCAGAAGCAGAAATGATGCCTACAAGGCGATCCTTGTACACGACGCCAAGGCGCTTTATCCCGTGTTTGCGCAGCAGACGAGCGGCCTCGGTGATGCTTTCCTGGCTTTCAATGGTGTGCAGCTCCTGCATCACGTCGCTTGCCTTGAGCGCGCTTGGCCGGGCGTCCTTGGCGACGGCCTGCGTAACGATGTCATAATCAGTGACCAGCCCCACCGGCTTGTCGTCCTTGTCCATTATGATGATGCTGCCAATCTTTTCTTCCTTCATTTTTTTTGCAACGTCATGGACGGTGTCATCAGGAGATGCCCTGACGACGGGGCTGTTCATGATGTCGCGGACGATTACTCGCGTAGTCATGTTCGCGTCGGCATGCTCCCTGACGGGCTTTTTTACCACGTGAACTGTTGTGCACTGGCATTTTAATTACTTTTGCTGCTACTGCTACTATTAGTACCGCTGCGTGCGCCGCTACCGCCACCCTTGGCGGCAAAGGAGATTTTCGACTGGCCTGTTGGGAGGACGCGCACGAACTCGTCCAGGCTGGTGCGCTTTATCGTCTCTGCGAGGGTGTCTCCGCTATTGATGCTGTCGTCGTTGTCATCATCATTATCACCAGTAGCAGCGGCCTCTGCTGCAGACACGAGGGCGGCCTTGGCTTTTTTGGCCGCGTTCATCGGGTCAAGGCCGCCTTGCAGGAGAACCGCGTACACCAGCGACCTCTTTTTCACCGCGTCCTCCGGCCCGCACACCAGCGCCAGCCTTCCGCTCATGAGCTCGATGCCTATCGCAAGGCGGACCTGCACTCCTTTGACGTAGCTGCGCTTGCCCTCTATCACAAACGAGCCCTTGGGTAGGAACTGGCCTGTCGGCGCTCCCTTCTTTATCTGCTCCGGAAAGACCCAGTAGGCGTCGGCGCTTGACAGGCCGTCCTTCCACGCCCTGCTAAAAGACACCGTCGCCTGAGCGACCTGCACAAGAGACTGCTCGATCTTTTCCTCCCTTGCCGGCGCCGCGGCGTTTTTCACAATGAAAAACGGCGAGCCGTGCACCTCGGCATGGAAGACGATGTCGTCTTCCGTCAGGTGCTTGCGCACGAGGGCCGAGTTGGAGGACGCGTCCCGCCCGCCGATCGCAAGCAGGCCGTCGCCCGTCACGAACCAGCGGTAGCGCTCGTACCATTCCTTTGCAGCCTGCTTTTGCACCACCATCTTTTTGTGGATGGCTGCGGTCTGGCCGCGCAGCTTCTCTATCTGCGCAAGGAGCTTTGTGCGGGCCTCCTCTATCGAGGCGTTTCCCCGCTCCATCTCTTTTGCGCGGGCAAAAAGCATCGAGCTCAGCTTTGCAAGGTTCTGCTGGACCTCGACGTTTTCGCCGGCCACATGCACGTACTTTATGCCCTTTTCCGCGGCGATGGACGCCGAGTTTGCCGCAAGCACTCGCTTTATCGCGTCGTCGGTCGGGCTGGAGTATGAAATGGACATCAATTCGCCGGCGAGCTTGCGTATTGTGGCCGCCTTTTGCAGGACTTCCTCCTTTGCCTTGTTCTGCTCTGCAAGGTCGTGCTCGAGGACGGCTATCTGCCTGTCGATTTCCACAGTACGCGAGCTCTTGCCGATGTCCAGTATCTCGTTGCTTAGCACTTCGTCAAGGGCTTCCATGTAGGCGGGCACCTGTTTCTTTGCCCCCGGCTCCAGCTTTTTGGCCTCCTCCGTGACTATCGGCAGTGCGTCTACTGGCTTGTTGTCCTGCATGACGACCACCGGCTCATGGTTCCTGCCGGCGCTGATGTCGCCTACGAGCGACTGTATCGTGGAAAATATCCTACCCACCTCTTCGTCTGACAGCTGTCCTGCCTGCCTTGACGGCTCGATGCCTGCCCTCTTGGCGACCTCTTCAACGAATTTCTTTGGCATAGAAAGCCCCCTGCCTATCCAGCGCAGGACGTCCAGGCTGCTTTTCTTCTTTGCCTCTTCTTCATCCCGCAGAGCAAGCATCTGCTCAAGGGACAGCGCAAAGACGTCCACTCCTCTTTGCGGTGGAAACGCGTACCTGAGGCCTACCTTGAGCGTGCGGTGACGCACCTCTATCGGCCGCAGTATGGCGAGTATCTGCATCTCGCCGTCACAGATTACAATGTTGCCGTCGCCAAAGAACTCGCAAACCACGATCCTCGCCTGCCCGTCCAGTCGGCGCAACCTCATCGTAACGATGCGCTCGCTCCCGGCCTGCTCCAGCGATTCGACCCGGGCCCGCTCCAGCTCTGCTATTGCCGCACGCTCTAGCGAGTTGTCCTCCACGGGCTTGAACTTTAGCTTTGTAATCCATATGCCCCTTGCCGACATGACTAGCATGATGTCCTCCTGCGTCGGATGGTGCAGACGCAAAAGGAGCGAGTCTTTGGTCACGGCGTTTACCGCAGAAATGTAATACCCGGAGGTCACTCTGGCTCCTATCTCGTTCACAAGGTAGCGCAGCTCGACCCCTGAAAGCTCCATGATTTGCCCTCGAACATAGAAAAAGGGAGCGACAATATTAGTCCTCGGATATACGTGCGCGCGTGTGTATGAAAAACAATCAAGCAAGGCTTAAATTAATTCGAGCCGTGACTTGTCATTGTGTCAGGCGACGACAGCAAGAACCCGGTGAACATAATCGGCAGAGTATATGCTGTAAGCACACTCCTTGCCGTGATAATCGCGGTGCCGGCTGTGGCCGTCGCAGTGATAACGCACTTTGTCTTACAGACCAGCATCATAATTACTCTTGCGGCTTCTCTCATCGCGCTTTTCATATCGATGGGGTTTGGCATCAGGCTTGCCAAGCGATTTGCAAGGGCGCCTCAAAAAGGCGGCACATGAGTGACTGACGGCTATACTTATTTACGATGCAAGTTATAATTTGTCCCATGATGAGTGACAACAGTAGTGGTAGAAATGGCAAACAAGATGCGACGTTTTTTGTGCGGATAAACGGCGTTCTACCGGATATCAACAACAAAGAAGATAAGAACGCCAGTAGCAGCGGCGGCGGCTCAGAAGGAGGAAGAGCACATACCTCGATCTCGGTTTTTTCAGGAGGGTTTCACTTGCTAGTCGACGCCGGCGGAGGAGTGGCTGACAGCGTAAAAAAAGGCGCGTCAGATATCGGATACAAGGCAGAGCCGGACGCGATACTGCTCACACACGGTAGGCGGGAGCACACAAGCGACCTTGCTCCATTTCTGGCAGGCGGCAGCGCCAAGATTTTTTGCACGGCCGAATGCGCGAGCCAAGTCGCTAAAGAATTCCCGCAGATCGACAAGTCGCGCTTTGCGGCAAACATTATCCCCGGCCAGCCGTTTGAAGCAGGCCCGTTTTCCATAGTGCCGGTGGCAGCGGACAACAACAACAACAAGTCCTCCACCACCACTAACGGCGGAGACAACTCTGGCTTTCCCGGCTCGGTCATCTATGTCATCAGGACAAAAGAAGGCGGCAGTAGCATTGGCAGCAGGAAGGTCATCGCAGCGTGGGACTTTATCAGCCTGAAAAACGTCGACGCCGACCTCATGTGGAACCCTGACCTTGCGGTATTTGGCACAGAGACGTACAATGACCATCCTTCGACCGGGATGATCTCGATCACGCAGGCGTACCACCTGATCAAGATGTGGAACGCCAAGGACTGCTACGTCCTGCACTACAGCGGAGAAATGGACAAGGAAGACGCCAAGAACCAGTGGCACCGGGGCCCCGACGGCCCGTTGCCCCCTGACGAGCTGCAAAAGGCGATAAACGACTACTTGCGCATGTCAGGTCTGGAAGACAAGGTCGAGATCAAAGTCGCGCGCCAAGGAATGGTATGGAGACCTTCTTCCGATGTAGCCGGGGCAGCAGGAGGAGGAGGGGAAGAGGACAGCGACAAGGGCCCCATAGGAAACAAGATCGAGATCGAGGCGCTCGAGAAGTACGTGTTTGGAATAGAGAAGCTGCCCGACAACAAGTTGCTGTTTGTGCTAGAAGACAGCATAAACAGACAGGAAAACGAGTTTGCCAATCCAAAGCGCGGGAACAGCAACAGCGACGATGGAGGTGGCTCGCTGCACGCCGACGCGATAAAGAGCATGATGATGAAGGGCCCGGCGCTTGACTTGGTTTTGTCCGGCACCACGGTAAAGGCGAGCATCGTCAAGGGCAAAAAGGCGGTGTTTGCCGATGACATACGGGTGAGCGAGCGCGACGCGAAAAAGCTGTCAAGGTACATCCGGGAGAACTTTTAGGATCTGGAAAAATGGTCATATAGCTGAAGGCCGAACTTTCATTTGCAATAATGGCCTTTAGCCTCAAGCGCGTGGCGATGCAGCTCTGTACTTGCACATGGATAGAGATCATGACGGGCGCAGGGATAACCCTGTACCTGCTTCTTTACATGCAGGACTATGCCCTTGCCGCGGTCTCGGTCGCGGCGTTTGGCCCGCTTATCGGCTTTCATTTTGCCATCGACAGGATAAAGCCGGGCAATGGAAACGGATGGAAAAAAGGAGGAAATAACAATAACAGGATAGTAAAGATAAGGCTGCTTTCAGGGCGTCAGGTACCGCCTTGATGCTGCTGTGCCGTCAAGTGTGTGACGATCCTCCTGCGACCACGACTGTTGCAAGAAGAAGCATCTGGCGTCCGGCTAATCGGGCCGCGGCCATCGGGTGGCAGGAATAGCAGCGGCCGCACTTTATGCACGTGTGAGGAGTCCTTTTGTTGCAGATGCTGCATGACCTGTACAAGGTCTTCAGGGCGGGCAGGTATTCGTGCTCCTCCAAACGCATATAGTCGCTAGAACCTAGCGCGCAATAAAAAGTGCAGAGCACCCAGGGGAGAGGGGGTAGGTGGGAGGAAGAGGAGACAGGAAAAGGTATACGCGGAGGCAGATAACAGCGGAAGAAGATGCAAAAACAATCGCCTTTTTCAGAAAAAAAACTCTTGCACTTAATTGGACTCAGAACACCAGCTCATCGACAGAGATGACGCGGGCACAGTAGCGGCATTTCAGCACCAGTTTTTCCTTGTCGATGACGTCTATCTTGGACATTATTTCCTCGCCCGAATTTGTTATGCATTTCAGGTTCGGGCACTTGAAGATCCCAGAGATGGAATCGGGGAGCTGGATCTTGCGCTTTTCTACCAGCTTGTAGTCCTTGATGAGGTTGATGGTCGCCCTCGGCGCGATGAGGGCCAGCTTGTTGGTCTCGCTAGTCTCCAGGTAGCGGTTTTCGACCTTGATGATGTCCTTTTTGCCGTGCTTGCTTGAAGGGACGTTCAGCGCCACGGTCACCACGTTTCCCTCCCTGCCAGTTATCGCAAGGGCAGTGAGGACGAAGAGGGCCTTGCCGCTCTCTATGTGGTCGATTACCGTGCCGTCCTTTATCCTGCGAACAAGGAGCTGGCTTGCCTCGGACATGTATGTGTACGGAGATGCTCTGGCGTCGGATGATATATCAGCATATCGATGAGCGCGTGTGCTGTTTTTTGTCAAGCGGGCGGAGAATAAGAGGGTCTCTTCTTTTCTTACACGGCCTCAGGTGCACATTCACGTTTCTGATTTGTGGAGGGAAAGGGTGTATGCAAATACGGCAAAGGCAGTTTGCCCCCAGCAAATAAGATGCTGCTACGTAACATTCAGCAGCAAGATTGATTATTCGGACTTGATAGAAAAGTCCCTGTGGGATTATTTAACCGCTGGAAGCCAAAAGGCAAGATGTACAGCCTGAAATGCATGCAATGTGGCGCAGGCTTTCTCTCCAGCTACAACCTAGATGCCCCGATATGCGGCAAGTGCTTGCAAAAGGCAAAATCCCTCGACTCGACAGTCGACCACGAAAAGGTCTGCAGCAAGTGCGGCAACTCGGGCGTAATATACGGCAAGGAGCTTTGCCACTCCTGCTACTTTGGATTTAGCAGTAGCAGCTCCAAGAACGGCGACGACGACCATGCAAGTAACAACAACAAGGAACATCAAGTATAGCTCATATACACACACGCACACGTGTGTGTGAGTGCAGTGTTTTTTTACCAAAGGGTCGCCAAGGCGATACAGAACGGCATTAATCTGCCAAAGGGGAGAGTCGCGGCGTCTCTAACGTCGGGTTTTTGACGCCGCGGAGGGAGAACGGGGATGCTCGGGAAAGCTTCCACTCTCTCCCCTTTGTATTTCAAAGGCGCCAAAGCGGGAATTAAGGAGCGCGCTAGTGTTTGGCTAATAACACCATCAAATGCCATATGATGCCATTAAATGCCGTTATGCTCGTTTCTGCTTAAAACGAGGAATCCTTGTGCGGGGAGCACAAGCTTTTCTCATCCAAAGGTAAAGGTATAGATCTTGAACCCTTCTCCTGTCACGTCTATTACGATCTTGTGGTCGCCATAGCCCCCGTGCATCACAAGGTTGTAGAGGCGCTGGCCGCTGATGTCGGCCGTGCCGTCGCTGTTGACGTCGGCTCCTCTGTCAGCTGCAGCCACCGCGTGGCCGTCTTCAGACACCTGCAGCTTGCCCGTCCCGCCGGCGACGATGTTGACGGACTTGGCCGAGTACTCTAGCACTATCTTGCCCGTGTGGCTTTTCAGCTCCATGCTGTCAGGGGCATTGAGCCAGTCTCCGGACAGGTAGATGGCGTTTGGTTTGATGCTGTCGTTGTCGTTGTTGTTGTTTTTGTCGTCTGGCAGCGAGTATGTCACAACCTTGCCGGGGTCAAAGCCCTCCGGGTTCCCAAGGTTTGAGCGGGCATAGTTGTAGCCAAAGTAAAGCTCGGGAGTGTTTATCATGCCAAAGTTGACGCTCTGTGCGCCCTCTGGGTTGACGGTCGTTGATGATGTTGTTGAGTTATTTATGGCAGCAGTCGCGTTCTGGCCGAGGTCTGCCCTGCGCTCCTGCAGCAGCGACTGGATGACTTTCTCTGTATCCGCGTAACCGCCCTCGCCGATGTGGTCGTAGCGGATGAACCCTTGGTCGTCTATTAGGTACTTATGGGGCCAGTAGCGGTTCTGGTAGGCGTTCCACGTGGCATGATCGTTGTCCTGTACGACGGGGTACTTTATGCCGAACTTTTCCACCGCTGCCTGGACGTTTGCAGGGTCTTTTTCAAAGTCGAACTCGGGCGAGTGCACGCCGACTATGACGAACCCCTGATCGGCGTACTTTTCGTACCACGCGTTCAGGTACGGGATGGTGCGGATGCAGTTGATGCAGCTGTACGTCCAAAAGTCGACGAGCACCACCTTGCCCTTCAGGTCGGAGAGCTTGAACGGCTGCGGCGAGTTGATGTAATTGGAGATGCCGGCAAGTTCCGGCGCCTGCCGGAATTGCGACTTGTCCACGTGCGGTTTTGTTGCTGTCGACGACGACGATGCTATCAATGCAGTTGTAGTCGTATTATTGCCGCTGCTGCCGGCGCCCGCAGTGACCGCTGCGGTCCCGGCCAGGCCTCCCGGCGCCTTGTCGTTCAGGGCGGGATTGTTAAAGTAAAACCCAAAGCCGGCGATGAGTGTGACCACCGCCACGCCTACGGCAAGGGCGCTTGCGTTGTCTCGGTTCATTTTGTTATCATATCCCCCGCTCAAGGTTGATTATCTGGTCGGCAAGCGGAAAGTTGGCAATCACTGCCAGCTCGTTTGTAAAGACCAAGATGCCGAGCACGATGAGGATGCCCCCCATTATCGGGTTGAAATATTTCAGGTGCTTGACCATCCTGCGAATGATGCCGGTCGCCTGCGAAAAGAACGCGCCCGTTATCAAAAACGGAACGCCGAGCCCTATCGCATAGGCAAGCAGAGAATTGTATGCGGCGCCGGGCGAAGTTGCGGCAAGGGCGAGGGTGCTCCCCAGGATGGGCCCCACGCACGGTGTCCATCCGGACGCAAAGGCGGCGCCAAAGACAAACGATGTGATGTAGCTGGTCTTGAACTTTGGGAGCTTGGTCATGCGTTTTTCAAAGTTGAGTCTTGCAATCCTAGTAGAGAGTATCAGGTAGGCGCCAAAGACGATAATGACTATCCCACCGGCGGTCTGCAGCGTGCCCTGAAAGCCGGTGCCTACCCCTGCGAGGACAGAGTTGAACACCACGCCGAGCACCGCAAACACGAGTGAAAAGCCAAGGACAAAGTACACGGTGTTGAGAAAGATATTGAGGCGCGTGGAGCGCTTTAGCGTGACTGATGATGATGAAGAAGATGACGATGACGAGCTTCTGTTGGCTCCAGAAGCAGCAGCATCCTTTTGCTGGCCCTGGTTCTGCACCTCCGAAAGCGTCGTGCCAGAGAGATAAGAGATGAACGCGGGAAGTATGGGGAGTATGCACGGAGAGAAGAAGGAGCCTGCGCCTGCGAGTGCGGATACAAGGACGCTTGCCGTTGCGGTCTCTACTGCCATGTTCCCAGTTCAATCGTACTTTACAGATTTTGCTGATATACTTTTTTCCAGATCTGCACCAGATTGATTACGCACTCAC
>DASZTR010000169.1:0-16299 GCA_035547955.1 Nitrososphaera sp.
GGCTTGCCATTAGCTATACCATCATCTCCCCTTTATCCGGAACTCCTTGCGCAGAGGCGGGATGTCGGCCCAGTCCTCCGGGAGGAGGAACCTCT
This sequence comes from Nitrososphaera sp., assembly GCA_035547955.1. Lineage (GTDB taxonomy): Archaea > Thermoproteota > Nitrososphaeria > Nitrososphaerales > Nitrososphaeraceae > Nitrososphaera. Next base: position 96 of record DASZTR010000169.1, read on the forward strand.
CGTTCCGGGGATGGCCGTCAAAATAAACACCAAGCATTTCAAACGTCTCACGCTCGTGGTATTCCACGGATTTAAAGACGTTAATTAAGCTTGGGATATGCGAGTCGTCGCGGTTAGTGCGGGTAGAAAGGATGAGGATCTGTGCGAGAAGTTCCTCGTGCATATACGAGCCAAGGTGGTAGTCGATCTCTATCTTACCATCCTTCAGGTAGTCGGTGCCGGAGGCGCACTCGGCATGGTCAAAGCCCATGTTGTCGCGGATGTACGTCGCGATTTCGACCAAGTTCTCAGGCTCGACATAGACCTTGATGCGGAGTGGCCTTATGTAGAGGATTTTTACTGCGTCGCCAAAGCGTGTGACAAGCTGCTGTGCGATACCCTTCTCAAATGCTGGAGGCTCCGGCTCTTTCTTGGCTGCTGTAGGCGCCGCTGGCTTGGCCGCTACAGGTTTGGCGGCTGCAGCCGGCACGGGCGGAGACGCTGCCGCGGGTTTTGTGGCCGCTGTTGCCGGTGGCGCTGCCTTGGATGTGGGTTGATTAGCAGTAGTGTCAGAATCAGCAGCTGCTGCAGGGGTAGCTGTCTTGGCTGGCGGAGCTGGTTTTTTCTGCTCTTCCTTGTCGCTCATGTTACTTGATCTTTTGTCTCTTGATCTTTTCCTGGAGCAACATTGTGCCTTGGATAAGGGTTTCAGGCCTTGGAGGGCATCCCGGCACGTAAACGTCGACAGGGATTATGCCATCGCATCCTGGGAGGACGTTGTACGAGTCGATGTATAGTCCGCCAGTGATTGCGCAGGCGCCCATCGCTATCACGTATTTGGGCTCTGGCATCTGGTCATAGACCATCCTCAACCTCGGGGCCATCTTTCTTGTCACGGTGCCCTGCACCACGATCAGGTCGCACATGCGCAGCGAGCCGAATGCCTCGATGATGCCAAACCTCTCGACATCATATCTCGGGCTAGAGGCAGCTCCAAACTCAACACTGCAGCACGCCGTTTCAAGGTGCACTGGCCAAAGTGACCAGATCCTACCCCAGTTGATCGCGTATCCAAGAGGCCTGTCAAGTGCCCTGACCAAGACGTCTGACAGCTTGGTCACAAATACATTAAAGTTGTTGGGCGTCGGGCTTAACAGTTCCTTGTTCATTCACGCAACTCCTCCTTTTCTTCTTCTGCCTGTACTTGTTTGTGACTGTATTTAAAACATGCTAGCATAATTACCAAATTCCCTTCCTCCCTGCGAGATACAGTGCATATCCCATCGCTGCAAACATGATCCCAAGGAAAGCGATTATCGGCAGCGTTGCAGTCTTGGGGATGCTAAAGAGGGCTGTGCCCCAAGCATACAGAAAGATGGACATGACATCAAAGACGACGAACATGAGGATGTAAGCGTAATACTGCATCATGAAATGAGAGCGGCCTTCGCCTGTCGGCATCTGTCCGCACTCCATTGGGAGGAACTTGACAGGATTGTAGCGGCGACGCGGTGACACCAACCTTGAAAGGATAAGGGCGGGCACAGAGGCTACAAGACCGAATCCGAGCATGTAAAGAATTGGCGTAAAATCTGCAGCGGTCTCCCCAGCCAAGCCACCCATGCTGGTCTAACGAAGATATAAAAACTTAACGAGAAAATATCGTGGCGTGTTTATGCGCACGAAGAAAAATTCTTCAGCCTTTTAGCACCATGTTGAACAGCTGGCGCGCGGCGAGCCCGGGATGGTGCAGAGCAAGCTTCATCATTTTGCCAGCCGTGAATTCAGCCTTGACAAAGTCGATGAACTCGTCTGACGACATGTCGCGCAGGATCTCGATCTCGCGGTCCCATTCTGAGTCTGAGAGCCCGATCCAGCGCGATTGTACCTTCAGCGCAGAGGAAATCTTTGACGCCACCTTGGCTTTCCATGTCTTTTCATAATCCAAAAGCGACTCACGGGTAGCGCCAGCCTCAAGCGACCTTGCTCCCACTTCGCCGGCAAGCCTGCCAAACTCTATTGCATAACGTATGCCCTCAAGCACGAGCGGATTTGCCTGGCCTGCCGAGTCGCCCACCAGGAGCAGGCCGTCAGCGACTGTGCTCGTGCGCGCACCCTCGTTCGGAATGAACCCATAGTGCAGCTCGACAGGCTGTATCTTGCCCAGCTTGTCAAGCGGCTTTAACCTTTTTTCAAGAATCTCATGCAACTTGTCAAGAGGGTCGGCCTGCGATTCTGGCCTACCGATGCCGACGCCTATCCTCACCCTGTTTTTGGAGAGGGGAAATATCCACGCATAGCCGGCTTCAGAATACCGCTTCCCGACCATCAGCGTCCACAGTGCACTGTCCACATTGTCACAGTAGCACTCGTATTCTGCGCCCACACCGTAGCGCTTCCACTCGCCTGCCATGCCAGCCCTACGGGCGGCAGAGGTGCCAAAGCCGCTTGCGTCTATTACTAGCGAGCACGATACCTCAAGGTCGCCTTCGGGAGTGCTTGCCTTGACGCCTGCTATTTTCCCTCCATCTTCTCCTTTTATGACGTTGATGACGTTGCTCTTGACCATAATTCTGGCGCCGGCCTCTGCAGCCATGAAGGCAAGGTGCTGGTATGTCGCCCTCACGTCAAGGACGCAGGACTTTGGACTGCCGCCCGTTATCATGACTTCGTTTGAAGGAGAAACAAACTGGTAGCTGGAGATAGGGTTGTACAAGTATGAAGGGATGCCGAGTGCGGCCATCGAATCTATCCAGCTGACGCCAGATGTCCTCACACTGTGCGCTACTGCTTCGTCTTTCTCAAATAGGATGACGCTTGCGCCCGACTTTGCAGCAGCCCACGCCGCGGAGAGACCGGCAGGCCCTCCGCCCACAATTGCAATATCATATTTTCTCCTTTTTTCTACTCTTTCTTCTCCTAAAGCTCCCATGCGCTATGATCAGCCTGCCGTGAAAGAGACCTTGCCAAAGCGCATGTACGGGAGTATAGAGGCGCCTATAACCTTGCGCTCTTTTGACAACCCGGTCAGGTTCCTCAGACAGTCAAAGACGTTCCCCGCGACCATTACTTCCTTGACAGGGTGCTCAAGCTCGCCGTTTTTTATTAGCCATCCCCCTTTTACTACGCCGGAAAAATCACCGTTTATAGAGTTGACGTTTCCAGAAAATCTGCTTATCATGACGCCCTGCTTCATCTCAGACACAAGGCCGTCAAGGGACGACCTGCCGGGTCTAATTACAAAGTTCGTGGTTGCCACAGACGGCGGCGAGCTCGTCGAGCCGTAGGCGTTTCCAGTGCTCTTGGTGCCGGCTTTATTTGCGGTGTAGGTATTGTAGAGGAATTTTTTTAATACGCCGTTTTCGATGATGATGTTTTTCTGGTGCGCCACTCCTTCGCGGTCAAAGCTCGCCGCGGCAAGGCCCTTGGCGTTTGTCGCGTCGTCTTCCAGGCAGAGCAGTCTGGATCCCACGCGCTTGCCAAGCTTGCCGGCAAACATGCTGGATTTTTTCTGGACGGCGTCAGAGTTTATCGCGTGCGCCACGGCCTCTTCTACTACCTCCATAGCTGCTGCAGGCGTAAGCAGCATATCGCCTTTGAAGCTATCTGTCATTTTTTTTGCGCCTAGCGAGCCGGCAACGGTGTGTGCAAATTCCGACGCGGCGTTGTGTACTTCGATGCCATTTACGTGGTGCGTGCAGCCGGACTGGACGTCAAAGCTTGATACGTCGTCGCCATCGATTGCCATGCCCATTATCGACCACGAAAACACGCTAATCTTTTCAGACAGTAGGACACCGTTAGTGTTGGCAAGCCAGTGGGTCATCTCAGTCGCCGCGAAATTGCCGCTGTCTACGCTCACTCTTTTGTCATACGATTTGGCTATCTTTAGCATCTCGGCTGCAAGCCTTGCGGCATCCCTGGCTTCAAAAGCCTCGGCGTTTTTATCGTAAATACCACTGATCCGATTTATCTTCTTCTTTACCTTTTCAGGAAGGGAGTTGAGCTTGTCCCGCGGACTTGCGCGCGCTATTTTGACTGCCGAGTACACAGCGTTTCTGACCCTGTCAGGGTCAAGGCTGTTTATGGAGTAAAAGCCCAGTGCGCCATGGAGAAAGACGCGTATCCCCACCGCGCCCGCCTTTTGTGTCTTGGCCTGCTTCAGGTCGTTGTTCTCGATAAACACTTCAGATTCTTTGCTGGCGGCGGCATATACCTCGGCGTCGCTTGCGCCGTGCGCCTCCGCCTCCCGGAGAGCAAGGCGCAGAAGGCTCTCCATTGTCATCGCCGTCGTCAATTTATTATTGCACGCCCCCCATTAACGCGGTGCAACGGACGTGCGGGCCTCCACCGTCCACCTTGGCAGGCTGGTACTTGCCGCAATAACCTGTGCCAATGTCGTACTCGAACTTGCTCCCCACCATGTCTATTGACTGCAGCACGTCAAAGGCGTTGCCCGAGATACTTGCGCCCCTCATCAGTCCTCTTATTTCTCCGTTTTCGATAAAGTATACCTCCTGGGCCCCGAACATGAACTCGCCGTTTGCATCGGCTTGGCCATTCCGAGCCCCCTTTACAAGGTAGCCGTGCTTTGTCTCCTTTATCATGTCGTCCAAAGTGTCGGCGCGAGGTTCGATGTACGTGTTTCTCATACGTATCAGAGGCTCGTCGCTATAGGTAAACGCGCGTGCGTTGCCGGTCGATGCCGTCCCGAACTCAAACGCGGACTCGCGGTTATGCAGGAACGATTTCAGGACGCCCTTTTCGATTATCGCGACCCTGTCAGCCTCTACGCCTTCGTCGTCGACTCCTATAGTGCCGGCGGCGTTTTCTGCAATGTCGGACCTACCGCTGTCTGCAAGCGTGACTAGGTCGCTTGCCACCTTTTGGCCGAGCCTGTCTTTGACTACGGAGCCGGAAAGGACAAAGTCGGCCTCTACTGTGTGCCCAATTGCCTCGTGGCACAAGAGCCCTACCATTCCGGGGTCCAAGATTAACGTAGTCTTTTCCCCCGTTGCATATTTTGCATGCAGCAGTTTTGCGGCCTTTTCTGCAGCCGCCTGCGCATAGTCAAGGTGGCTTTTTTTGAATAAGTCATCCCAGCCGCCCGTTATGCCTATGCCTTCGCTCGCAGTTACGCCCTGGGCGCCATCCCTTGCTACAGCGGTGACGTTGAACTCGGGTTTTGAATCAAAAATCTCTACTGATGCACCGTCGCTATTTGCGATTACCTTGTGGTCCAACATGTCTCGGTAGATTGCAGACGCCGTCTTGATTGTATTTGAATACTTGCGCGCAGCCGCCTCGGCCTCCCTGGCGACCTTGACCTTTTGTTCTATATCTATTCCCGCAAGGTCGCCCTTTGCCTTCGCCACAAACGTCCCCTTTGCCATTTTAGACTTGGCAAGGCCCTTGACCTTGTTCTTTTTGGATCTGCCAAGGACGCGAGCCATCGATATTGCCTGTGAAAGTGATTCTTTTAGGTCGTCCTTTAACATGCTGGGTGTGCTTGAAAAACCCCAGCAGCCGTCCACCAGAACCCTGATGCCGCAGCCAGCGTTTTCGACCATGCGCACCCTCTCCAGCCGGCCGTTTGCAAAGCTGACTTCAGAAAATGACCGGGCTTGGTAGCGCGCCTCGACATAACGAGCACCTCTTGACGATGACGAAACCAGGGACTGCAAGATATCAATTGCTGCTCGCTGCTGTTGTTGCAATGGTGACGACGACACGCAACCGAAATGTGTTTCTGTAAATTAATTCTTATGGGAGTGGTATTTGCCTGGTTATTTACTCATGGCACATAATGCGATACCTTTGAACGTCAATGTAGTTATCTTCCATATCTCATTTATTTGACAACCGGGGGTAGCAATGCGGTGGCGATTAAGAAGAAAAGAATACTCGTAATCCTGTCGGGCGTAACAGCCGTGGCCATTGCAATCACTATTAGCATCGCCATCATGGTTGCTCCCGGCGCGGCATTTCTATTCAAGACAGGCAACATTGCAGCAACAACAACAACAATGACCGATGAACAGGATGGAAGCGGACCAACGTTGCGCGACGACACGCTATCATTGGACGAGGTCACAAGCGGACTGCGATTCCCTACGAGCATGGCATTTCTTGATGCAGATAACATGCTTGTTCTGCAGAAAAACGACGGCCAAGTCAGGCTTGTTTCAGACGGCAAGCTCGCAGAGCGGCCTGTCCTGCAGGTGAACGTAGATTACAAACAAGAACAGGGACTCCTAGGCATAGCAGTATGGAACGGCAGCAGTTCCAGCAGCAACGAAGTGTTCCTCTACCTTACTGAAAACGCGACCAATGGGAATGGAAAGATAGGGGCTGCTGTAAATAGCATCTACAAGTATAGGTACGACTGGGAGCAGAAGGCCTTGGTAAACGGGACGCTCATCCTGAGATTGCCCGGAACGCCGGGGCCTTACCACAATGGCGGCAAAATCACGATTGGCCCTGACGGGTACCTGTATGCTGTCATTGGCGACGTGACCGATAGCATCAGCCCGCTAGGCAACGAGGCTGCAGGTAAATTACTTGACAACAGATCGGTCATCGTGCGAATCAACAGGGAAACTGGCGAAGCCCCGAGCGACAACCCGTTTTATGGTATCAAGGGGCTTGAAAAAGTCTATGCCTATGGCATAAGGAACAGCTTTGGAATGGACTTTGACCCCATTACAAAAGTCCTATGGATGACTGAAGATGGTCCTGACAAGTACGACGAGATAAACGTCGTGGAGCCGGGCTTTAACAGCGGCTGGGACAGGCTTGCAGGTCCGATGGCAAAGAGCAACGTGACCACTGGCGATCTGGTCATGCTCAAGGGAGCACATTATTCTGATCCCGTGTTCAGCTGGTACATCTGTGTCGGCGTAACAGACATCAAGTTCTTTGACTCTGAAAAACTGGGTGATAAATACAAAGACAACGTCTTTGTCGGAGACATCAACAACGGCAACCTCTACTTCTTTAACGTGGACCAGGACAGGACTGGGTTTTACTTTAGCAGCAACAACCAGCCCGGTCTTGAGGACAGGGTCGCGGACCCCATAATTGACAAGGCAACCGGCAGACTCGACGGTGAACTATCGTCAATAGTCCTTGGAAAAAACTTCGGCGGTAGGATAACCGACATTGAAACAGGCCCCGACGGGTACCTGTACGTGTTGACGTACCTGGACGGCAAGATTTACAGGATATCGCCAGGCGGAAATGCTACAGGATAGTCGTAGATTTATTTTATCATTGTTCAAGCCAGATTGTTTTGCTAGGCTTTTTGACCTGCATGTGTTCAAAATCCTCGCCCTTTTGCGCGCCATGCCAGTGCCACGTATACGCCGGCACGCACACAAAGTCGTCCCCCTCAAGGAGATGCACTTCGTCCATCCGCACCCGGGCGACGTTTTCGCCTTCCATCTCCACCTTTGTTTGGAGCACTACCACCCCTTTGCCCTTTGTCGCAATGAGGATCTGGTCTGTTTCATGGTAGTGCAGTTTGGTGCGGGCGCCGCGTAGGAACGACACAAGGTACGCCTCGACCTCCTTGCTCGTAGCCTCTGTGACCATCTTTTTTATCTCTACCTGCCCTTCAAAGTACTTTCGCATCGCCTGGTCTGGAACAATGTTGCGGGTGTTTCCCTTTAGCATGACAATTTATAGCACATGATTGAAACTGATGAGCAGTTAAATGTCTATTGATTCTCCGTTTCTGTAGCTCTTTTTATCAAAGATCATTTCTGCTATTTTTTTCGCTACTTGCTCGGGACGGAGCATCTTTGACTTATTTTCCTGATAATATTCAGGATCGGATTTTTCTTGCATACGCGTGTCGACCTCGCCGGGGCAGATGGACATGACGCGGACGCTTCCTCCAACCTCCCACGAGAGGCTTTCGGTCAGGCCAATCATGCCAAACTTGCTTGCACAGTACGCAGAAAGGTTTTCAAAGCCAGTCTTGCCGGCGCCAGAGCTGACATTGATTATCGTGCCCGTTTTGGCCAGATGCGGCAGGACAGCCTTGGAGCAGAGAAACGCGCCCTTTAGGTTACAGTTTATCGTATCGTCCCACTCTTTTTCAGAGGTGTCAACGAGTCTTTTAGGGAAATAGATGCCAGCATTGTTTACAAGTACGTTGACTAGACCAAACCGCTCGACTGTTCTTTTCACAAGCACATCGACTTGCGAAGCGACTCCGACGTCGCACACTACGCCTAGGACATCGCCCTGTGATTTTTTGATTTCATCAACTGTGCTTTCGACCTCGCTTTTTGTGCGCGAGCATACCACGATGTTTGCGCCCTTTTCCCTTGCAAGCAAGAGCGCGGTTGCCCTGCCTATTCCCCTGCCGCTTCCAGTCACTATCGCAGTAGTTATTGTTGCCGTCGCCATAAACCACACCTACAAAGGCTTGCACACTAAAATGTGTTAGAGCTGTGTAGCAGCAACGCCTAGCAAGTGTTATACCGGACAACAGGTGTCGGATTTGGTCAAGGCGTACATATTCTCTTCAGCATTTTGCTTGCAAACAGGAGCACAGCCTACAAAACATATGCATATAGGGATAAAGTCATGCAAAAAAACGCATGTAAAAAGATCTACAGTTATATCTCCTGCTCAAAACAAGAATAGTCGCATATATGCAGCTCATACCGGCCACTCCGGCCCCAGAATTCAAGGAAATCTCGGGCTGGGCCAACTCTCCGAGCCCGCTTTCCATAAAGTCGCTAAAAGGCAAGGTGGTAATACTCGACTGCTGGACCTACACATGTATATTCTGCCTGCGCACCATACCAATCCTCAGGCGGCTGCAGGAAAAGTACGGCAAGTACGGCCTGCAGGTGGTGCAGGCGCACTCTGCAGAATACCACTTTGCGACAGACCACGCCAACATTTCAAGGGCGCTTGGCCGCTATAACGTCAGCAACCTACCAGTGGCTTTTGACACCAAGAACAAGACGTGGGAGGCGTACGGCAACATGTACTGGCCAAAGCACATTGTAATCGACTACGCGGGCTTCATACGGTACGAGCACGCGGGCTATGGCGACATCACGGAGTTCGAGCCGGTGGTTGTGGAGCTGCTCGAAGAAGCAGGCAACAAGCCATCGGTTGTCGACTATGACGACAAGAACCCCGAAGACGAGATTTTCGACACGTATGGCATGCAGTTTGCAGGCATGGCGCCAGAGACGTGCGTAGGCTACTCCCGCATGCGGCGTTTTGGAAACAACCAGACGTTCAGGCCTGACGAGCAGAGCATCGCAGTGGACTCTGGCCCTCACTTTGACAACGTCGCATATCTGCGCGGGAGATGGATATGGCAGCGCGAAGGCGTAAAGTTTGCGACGGGAGGCAAAAAGGAACAGGAGTCGGCGATAATCATGAAATACAATTCTGCCAAGAGGGTCCACGGCATCATGGGTACGTCCGACGGCAGGCCGGGCAGGGCAGAAATAAGGCTGGATGGAAACCCGCTGAAAAAAGAGCAAATAGGCAGAGATGTAAAACTTCAGGAAAACGGCAGAAGCAATGTAGACATAGAGTGGCCTTTTATGCACAACTTGGTCAGGACCGACAAGCCAGAAGTGCATGAAATAGAGATCGTACCACGCTCGGACAATTTCGTGTTCTACACCTTTGTCTTTGGGTAAGTTTTTTATCGGTGGCAGGTGCTTTGTTCTTATAGCCATGTCAGAGCTAGTTGAAGAAGGGAGCGTGGCACCCGACTTTGAAATGCGCGATTCGGGCAATAAGGTATTCAAACTGTCAGACCTAAAGGGCAAAAAGAACGCAGTGGTCTACTTTTACCCGAGGGACTTTACCCCCGGCTGCACCACAGAGGCCGCCGAGTTTACTCGCGACTATAAAAAATTCAAGGACGCGGGCATCGAAGTAATAGGCATTAGCCCCGACACGGAAGACTCTCATGACAAGTTCCGCGAAAAGATGGGTATACCTTATCCGCTGGTCTCTGACCCGGAGAAAGAGGTGGCGAAAAGCTACGGTGCCTACGGGAAAAAGACGTTCATGGGACGCGAGTTCATGGGCGTCATTCGGTCGACGTTTCTAGTCGACAAATCAGGCAAGGTTCTCAAGGTGTTTGGGAAGGTCAAGCCGACAGGCCACAGCAAAGAAGTGCTAGAGTCATTTGGCAATACCGGCTGATTCTACGAGCTCTGAAAGGTGCTCTAGGATTCTAATGTGGTGCTCCTCGTCGACGCTTATGCTCTTTAGGAGCGCCGCGGTTTCCTGGTCGTCGGCCATCTCCGCGCACTTCAACAGCGCGTCATGCGACTCGCGCTCGTCGGCTATTGATTCCTGTATCCCCTTCTTCGTCAGCGATGCACTGCCGGTGGCGCCTTCGATGCCGGCCATGATGCGGGAGATGTACTCTATATGACGCAAACCGTCTGAAAGGAGCGAGTGCAGGTAGCTGCGCACGAGGTTGTTCTCTACAGTCGTCAGGATCGACATGTAGTGCATGAGCTCCTTTACCTCTGCTTCGTGCTGCGCCTTCAGGAGCGAATACAGCTTTTGCTGCTTTTCAAGCTGCTTGAGCCTAGAGTCCATTGGCAAGGTTGTCATACCAAAGACTACAATAAAAAGAGAGAGTCACGTTTGTTTAGGTTTAAATAACTTGGTCGTGACCGAAATAATGGTCATGTCGTCGTCACCGTCGTCCGAATCCGCCGCTCCGACGTGTACGTGCCCTTGCCACAAAAAGTACGGCGACAGGTCGTACTGCAACAAGTGCATTGACCACCACAAGACATCCCCCCACTACCAGGTTCTCAAGAAATTTGAGTGAGTAACTGCAACAGATTTTGAACATTATTATTTCTCCACTTGGTTTGAGGATATTTTACTGCAAAAAAAAGTGACAGTAATTAATTAATGGTGCGGGAGATGGGATTTGAACCCACGAACCCCTTCGGGATAAGAGCCTCAGTCTTACGCCTTTGGCCAAGCTGGGCGACTCCCGCTCCAACCTACACGCTTTCACTCGCTAATTTGAATATTGCGAGCGCCGCGTTCTGTTCAAGATGATTCCCAAAAGCGGATGCGGTGATGCAATTGGCCCATTCATTCATTCATTGAAGTGTGGCAAACGAGCCGCGCGAACCGGAAGTAAAAGAGGCTATGTTGATTGGGATACAATGTATCCTCTCCTGAGAAAGGAAAACATCGATCGACGTGAATCAAAATCACGCGAGAACAAGAGCGTCCATAGAGATGGAGAAAAAAGGGCCAGAGAATCAACAAATTAAAGACATTTATACTTTCTTTGCTTATATGTAAAAAAGCTGTAAAAAATAGATAAAATAACCTATTATTACGCTTGTATTGGTAGATCGCCAGAAACACGCACACACACAAGAGCACATGTTCACATGCGGGCAGAGACGTTAGGCACCATACAAATCCCGAAAGGGCAGAAAGAAAGGGAAAGATGGGTAAAGTAGATAAGTACATTATAATATCCGCGCGGCTCGTTTGCCACACTTCAATGAATGAGCGTGAATTGGGTACAGCTATCATAGACACAACAAATTTTGCGGCAATCCGCTAGCCCCACAATGGTTTTTATAAGACTCAATCCAAACAACAAAAGTACATGCTTGTTCCGGTGCGCTGCTTTACCTGTGGCGGTCTTATTGCTGATAAGTACGGCGAGTATTCAAACAGGGTCAAGGCAGGCGAGGATCCGGCAAAAGTAATGGACTCGCTCGGAGTAAAGCGCTATTGCTGCAGACGAATGTTCATCTCGACAGTCGAAACTATCTACCAGATAATTCCATATTATGAGGCACTCAGGCGCAGGATGTCCGAAGTTCAGACGGAAATTGAATAGAATATAAATAAATAACGATCTGCGACAGTTTTTCCCAGATGCCCTCTCCCATTATTACCGCGCTAGCTGGCAGGATAATCTTTAACAGCCGCGGAAGCAAGACCATAGAAGTCGACGTCATTACAGACAAAAAGTTCCTAGGCCGCGCCTGCGCGCCGTCTGGTGCAAGCGTCGGCAAGCTGGAGGCCCAGAGCTTTCCGGACAACAAGCCGGAAAAAGCGCTCGAGGCATTTAACGCAAACAAGAAAAAGTTCATCGGCGTTGACCCCTCTGACACCAAGGCGGTTTTTGACGTGCTAAAATCAATCGACAAGACCGACAATTATTCCAAGATAGGAGGCTCCGTCGCGTATGCGCTTTCGATAGCAGCGGTCGATTCTGCCGCAAAGGCAAAAGGCGCCCCGCTCTTCAAATTGCTGAACCCAAAAAAGTCTTACCGATTCCCGTTCCCACTTGGAAACGTGCTTGGAGGAGGCGCGCATGCCGGCCCTGGCACGCCAGACATTCAGGAGATGCTCGCCTGCCCCGTAGGCGCCAGGAACATAACGGAGGCCCTTGAGATGAACTTCCGATTCCACTCTGAAATGCGCAAGGTCATCGAGTCTATTGACAGCAAGTTTACGTACGGCAGGGGCGACGAGGGCGCATGGGCCCCAAGCATAAACAACGATCAGGCACTTGAAATTGCCGAGGAGACCATCGAGAGGTGCGGTTATCGACTTGGAAAGGACATGGCGCTCGGCATCGACTTTGCCAGCTCGTCGTTCTGGGATGAGAAATGCAACGTCTACAACTACGCAAGGCAAGGCATAAAGCGTGATACGGGCGAGCAGATAGAGTTCGCCAACAGACTTGCCAGAGACTACAAGCTGGCGTATATTGAAGACCCTGTTCACGAAGCGGATTTTGAAAGCATGGCGGCTCTGACTAGAAAGAACCCAAGGACGCTCGTGACGGGCGACGACATGCTGGTGACAAACGCGAATATGGTAAAAAAGGCAATCGAGTTTGGCGCGTGCTCTGGTGCCATTCTGAAGGTGAACCAGGCAGGGAGCCTGTACGATGCACTCCAGTTCGCCAAAGAATGCACCAAGGACGGCATAAGCATAATCACGTCCCACAGGTCCGGCGAGTCAGTCGATTCGCACATCGCGCACATTGCAGTGGCTACAGGTTCTAAAATGATAAAGACTGGGGTGCTCGGCGGCGAGCGGATCGCTAAACTTAATGAGCTTGTGCGCATGACAGAGTATGGTTTAATAGAAGGCATGGCCGAACTGACCTCTACGACATGAGCAACAATTCCGATAATGCCTCTTCCCCGATGGATGAAGAGGCAAATGTGGATAGGAACGAGACCACTTCTACAGCTGCTAACAATACTACTGCAACGAATGATGGTAATAATAACAACGAAGATACTGCTCCGGTGGTAGAGAGCCCAGAGGGCCAGGAATCCATCGACACCGATAATTTAGAAAAGATGATACTTTCAACTGGGATAAGGGTAGGGACGCCGGTCAAGACAAAGTACATGTCCCCTTTTATCGTGCGGGCAAACCCGGAGGGCTTGTACATCTTGGACATCAGCAAGACGTTGGCAAGGATCGACGTCGCTGCCAAGTTTATTGGCAGGTCTGACATTTCCAAGGTCGCAGTCACTTCTGCACGCGAGTACGGCAAGACACCGGTTGAAAAGTTCTGTGAGCTGACGGGCGCAACTGCGATACTGGGTAGGTTTATGCCAGGTACGTTTACCAACCCGTCTCTCCCAGACTACATGGAGCCAGAGATCGTCGTCGTGACTGACCCACAGGCAGACCAGCAAGCAGTCATTGAGGCTACCAGGGCAGGAGTACCCGTGATCGCAGTGGCAAACAGCGACAACGTCACGTCTAAGGTCGACTTGGTCATCCCCGCAAACAATAGGGGCAGAAAGGCCCTTGCGACTGCTTATTGGCTGCTTGCAAGAGAAGTCATGAAGAAGCAGAACAAGATCAAGTCAGACAGCGAGATGAAGACATCAATCGACGACTTTGAAACAAAGTTGGTCGAGGAAATCATATAGGAAATTTTTTCCCTACCTTTCCATATTTCGTTATTGTCCACGCACACGTATAGGCATAATATGCACTGCTGCCAGTTCGCATCTTATCCTTTACTTTACTACTACAAATAACGAACCCCATAGTTGTGGTTTTGCTCTAGCCTCGATTCAGGTATGCGCGGAGTCCACATGTACGGGCAGATAAGAGAGGCAGGCATGCCGGTCGCAGAGACAAGATTTTCCCATGTATCCTCAAGAGTCATGCAGGCAGAATAATTTTCGTGAGCGAGCAGGTGGCTGGCGCAAAGTCCAAGCACGTTCAGCCCGGATTTTTTTTCCCTGAGGGCGATTTTGCAAGCAGTCAGGAGTTTCGACTCCATTGACGCTTTCATCGTAGTGCCGTCGTTGTTGTTGCTGCCAGCGTCAAGGTGAGCGCATTCAAGTATCACCAGGTCTTGATGTTGTTGTTGCTGTTTTTGCTTTCCAATAGCAGATAGGCCAACATCTCCCATCACCATCAGAGCCTTGGCGCGTTCTTGCAGTTCTTGCGGGCATACGAGGACGTTTAGCCAGTTTTTCTTTATTCCCGCGATGCGGAAAGAAGAGAGGATCTTGGAAAAATCATTCTCTGAATTGTATACCAGCGCCACATGCTGGTGGTTTTCAATTCCAGACAGCACGTGTGTGCCATCGTAGCGCTTTTGTATCTCGCTGACTATATGAAGGAAATTTGAGAGCTGTTGTGCATCCCTTATCCGGGGAAATTCGCCGATCAGCCTTGTTGAAATTTTGTCCAGGACAAAAGGAGCGGCTGGTGGCAATATGTCGTTGATGGCCTGCGTAAACCTGACTGCAGTAGGGCGTTCCAGGATATTTTCAAGCCGTATGCCGCGCGAACAGTCCAGCTTGTTCCGAAGCGCCCGCCATACCTCTTCACCGAGGAAATCCATCAGTGAGTCTTCGATAACGTCCATAGTTTTTCTCGCAAGCAATTGCCGATTGGCTCCAAGTTATTATCTTGTTGAAATATAGGAGACATACTTAACCATTCGTCGAACAATCATCTCATCATCAGAGGTCTTGCGTCATGCGGCTGGCTTTTTTATTCCAACACATGCAAAGGATTTGGAATTAATCTTCAATCTAAACAGTACATAGTTGTACCAATCTCAAATGCAGTATGTGGCGGGCCATTTTAACGTCTAAATACGGGAAGTCGTTTTCTATTCCCGGTCATAAGGATGAGAGAGGTAGGTAGCAACAACGGCTACTGCAAAAGCAGCATCAGGCGCCCGCGTTGTTATTATAGAATGCCATTTTCAATTACGATCACCTTTCCAGTGCATAACACTATTCGTAAAAACATAACAACGAGAACAACCATTAATCCAGTTGTTGCGGCGCTGAAAAAATAGTAATAAAACTAGACATAAACATACAGAGAGGAAAACTTGGTACCTTGACCAAACTGACAAAAAGACCGCCGGCAGTCGCGGGCATGTTCTACCCCTCTAGTGAGCACGAGCTGCGGCTGACCATCGACCAGTCATTTCGCAACACCAAGTTCGGACCAGGCATGCCCCCGCCGGCGCTCTTGGAGCGCAGGATATATGGCATCGTCTCTCCACACGCGGGCTATGCATACTCGGGTGCGGTGGCGGCAAATGGCTTTTACGCCGTTTCTGCAAGCGACTTTGACAACGTGGTGATGGTGGGCCCAAATCATTATGGTATAGGCTCGGGTGTGGCGATTATGAAGGACGGGATATGGGAGACGCCCCTCGGACAGGTGCAGGTGAATGGAGAGTGGGCACAAGAAATAGCCAAGAAATCTGGTATCGTAGACTTTGACGACTTTGCACACAGCCGGGACCATTGCCTTGAGGTGCAGCTGCCATTTCTGCAGTCTATAATAAAGAACAAGTTTACGATTGTGCCTGTGATCCTGATAATGCAGGACATCGACACCGCGTATGATGTCGGCAAGGCAATCGCAGACACGGTTTCCGAGAACCCAAAGACAAAGACGATGCTGGTCGCGTCGTCGGATCTGACTCATTACGAGCCAAACATAATGGCGCATGAAAAGGATGGCGAACTGATAAAGGCGATGCTGACCCTAGACGTGGCAAAGTTTTACGCGGTGCTCGAGAGGATGGACGTTTCGGCGTGCGGATACGGCGCCATTGCATCAATAATGGTCGCTGCTAAGAACCTGGGCGCGACCCGGGGCGAGCTGTTGAAATATGCGACCAGCGGAGACGTAACGGGGGACACGGACGCAGTGGTAGGATATTCTT
>DASZTR010000170.1:0-3880 GCA_035547955.1 Nitrososphaera sp.
AGACGGTTCTGATATCTTTATTTCCGAGCATGAAGGCCATGCCATCATGGCGTTCAACCCGCTCTTTGAGACGTTCCGCAAGTACCCTCTGCAAGACAACACCGGCCTGCCCTTTGGGATGGCGGCCGACAGCTATGGCAACATCTGGGTCGCGCAGCACACGGTGGACAAGGTTGCAGTATTTGATCCAAGGACGGGTGCGAACACCGAGGCTAAGATACCGACGGCCGGCTCTGTGGTTCAGTACCTAGTAGCTGACGACAAAGGCAAGATCTGGTTTGCAGAGCAGCAAGGGTCCGGCATCGGGAGCATTACGATAACGGCCAAGCCGTCTGCACCGCCAGCTCCACAGCCTGGCAACACTGGAGCGTCTGGGGAAGCAAAGAGCCCGATTCCAAACATCGGCTTTTCGCTTGCTGACCTGGCAGGGCCTGCAATAGCCGTCGGCATAGTGGCAAGCGCGCTTATGTACACAAAGAGCGCAATAGACCTAAAGCGCAACGTCCGCATGGCGGTGATGAACAGGGGCGGCTAGTCGGGGGCAAAAGGGCACCTGGGATAAAAAATCACCCCTTGATCCGTCCTGCTACTCTGAAACAGAGCGAGACTTTTTTTTTGATGTTGCGTCCGTATTATTATTATGATGATGATGGAGGACACATGTGCGGTCCCTCATTTACGTAGCTGCAGTAGTGCATTCGCCAAATGTACCACACCTCTTAAATTTTATACATCGAAAAATACTCCCGTGAAATTATCAATCCTAGTCGGGACGACAGCAGCGGTCATGCTCCTTATGGCGAGCGCTTTTACGACGCCAGCCTTTGCGCACCAGCGCCAACTCTATACAATAGGCGGCAAGGACTATTTGATAGTAATAGGCTCGCTCAATGAGCCGGCGTTTGTAGACGACAAGACGGGGGTTGACCTCCGTGTCTACAACGCGGACCCAAAGGATCCAATGAATTCCAATGCGGCAGGCGCGACTCCAGTCACCGGCCTTGAACAGACGTTAAAGGTCGAGCTGGGCGCAGGGAACAAGACAAAAGAGATGTCGCTGGAGCCAGTATTCAACTCGCCGGGTCAGTACAGCGCGCCGTTTTACCCGACTGTCCAAACCACCTACACTTACCGCATATTCGGAACGATAAACAACACGCCGGTCAACCTCACGTTCACTTGCACGCCCGCAGGCGAGGCAGGAGCCCAGGCAGACAACTCGACGACAACCGTGTCGCCGGGCGTCGCAAGAAAGGGTGTGACTGGAGGTTATGGTTGCTTTGAGCAGCGTACAGGCTTTCCTGAGCCGTACATGCAGAACAACGACGCGAGCAAGGCAATAGCCCAGATCCAGAATGATGTATCCTCCATCAAGACACCGCCTGCAGCATCAGTCTCATCAACCGACAACAACAGTGGCATGGCATGGGCCGGGATCGGCCTCGGAATTGTGGGCATAGCGATAGGCGCAGTCGCTATGACTAGACGTCGCAGCAAGTAGAAGTGGCAGAGTCTTTTTCTCACCCCCTCCTCCCTGTTCCTCTTCGATGCACATACAGCGGCCATGACAAACCTTCGCCAATTTCCAATCATACTCGCAGTCGTTTTCGCATCGGCAGCCATAGTACTAGCCTTCGCGATATTGCTGCCCTCGGCAGGACACGCATATGCCCATTCCCTCCCCGCGAGATATTCGATTGCGCCAAATTCGCAGTTTGCTGACAGATCCGAGCTTCCAAAACAGCTCGCAATATCGTTTTCAGAGCGCCCGGACCCAAAGGTGAGCTACATCCGAGTTGCAGACGCGCAAGGACAGCGCATTGACGACAACGACTTTGCAGTAACCGGAGATAATGGTAGGCAGGCGGCAGTTACGCTGGATGCAGACAAAGTCAAAAATGGCATGATATATACCGTCTCATGGTTCACTATGTCGCTTGATGATGGGCACATCGCAGAAGGTGCGTACGTCTTTGGCGTCGGGAGCGAGGTGCCGCCGTCGACAGCTGCGGCTGCGAGGATGGGCGGGACTACCCAGTACGTCACGTCGTACGGAGACGCCATTGCAAAATGGCCTCTCCTAGTGGCACAGACTGCCATAGTCGGCGGGGCGATGGCGCACGTGATCCTGCAAAGGAAAAATGAACTTATTGGAAGGGAAGGAGGGAGGAGCCGGCGGCCCGCCCGCAGGTTTTCAATAATCCTGCTTGCAAGTGCAGTGGCCATGGCCGCGTCGGCCACAGCGATTATGCTCTTGCAGGCAAGCGACCTTGCGGCGTCTGCCGGCGTTCCGCTCGCACAGGCCGCGCAGTTGCTCGTTACAAGCTCTCCCGCCGGAACCGTATGGCTCATCAGGCTTGTCACATCTGCAATAGTGGCCGTCGCCATCATCGTTGCTGATGTCTACGTGAAAAAACCCCACAAACACCCTCTTTTGCTGTACGCGGTGCTCGCAGCCGGCGGAGTCTCGCTATTCTCAAACAGCATGCTGAGTCACAACTCAGCCGCGCCGTTTCTGCCCATGCTTGCGACGGCACTCGATTGGGTCCACTTTGCTGCTGTGTCCGCGTGGGTCGGAGGCCTGTTTTACCTGTCTGCCGTGCTCGCGCCGGCCATGCGGCAGTCGCCGCGCCAGCTCGCCACAACTCTGCCGAGCTTTTCACTCCTGGCCACGATATCGCTTGGCGTCATCGGCGTGACCGGCATCTACATGGCGTGGGTCCACCTGCACGCGCTGGACTCGCTCTTTACCACGACATACGGGACTAACCTCGTGATAAAACTAACCGCGGCCCTTCCGATGGTTCTCCTTGGGGCGTACCACCAGCTAAAGCTCCACCGGGAAATAGTCGTGCTTGCAGCAGAAAAAAAATCCGGCGGTAGCGAGGAATACGCCGCCACGGCGCGCTTTGGCAGGACTGTCAAGGTCGAGGCGCTCATCGGGATTGGGGTGTTGTTCGCCGCGTCGCTCTTGACGATAACGTCGCCTCCTGCGCAAGAAGGAAATATGCTGCCACTGCAGCAGCTACAACAACAGTCCCGCCCTCAGTACATGCAACACGTAAACATTGACGGCGTAGATGTCATGCTGGATATATCGCCCTTCCAGCCCGGGATCAACACGTTTACTGCCACACTCACGGAGGGGGGCAAGCCTGCGCAAAACATCGCAAACGTGGTGCTCCGGCTCACAAATATGAATGCCAACACCGGCCCGATAATAGTGACTTTGCAAAAGAAGGCCGTAAACAGCAATGACAACAACGATGGGCTCTATTCGGCTACGGGAGGATATATGAGTCAAGCAGGCGAGTGGGAGGTAGACTTTATCGCGCAGAGGACGGGCGCATACGACCTCAACCACACTTTCACCGCAAACCTTGGTAGCGGGTCGTCGACCATGCAGCAGCAACAACGACAGCAGCCGCCTGGAATGACGACGATGTCGAACATGTCCATGCCGGAGATGCAAGATCACGATGGCCTCGGTGGATCAGCACCGACCTTTGACTCGTTTGCGGTACTTGCGCTGGTCCTTTCTGCGGCCGTTGCTGGAGGCAGCGCGTTCTACGCGAGGCAGAGCCGGCTGCAGATGAAAAGGACGCTTGCGGCACTTGGCTGACCCTCGCTCTTGTTTTACTGTGGTATTGGTTCTGTCTTTGTACCACTCCCTTTATTAAGCCAAAACCACAAATCTATTGGTGGATACATATAACTATGCAGACGGGTAGCAATCAGCCTGTCCAAGAGGCGGCGGCATCAAAGCCGCTAGTGTTTGGGCTTACTGCGGCCATAGTGGTGGGAATAGTTGCCCCCCTTTTGCTACCGCATGTCACACACCCGTCCATTTTAATCCACATCATTATGCACATGGCAAGCT
>DASZTR010000171.1:0-13218 GCA_035547955.1 Nitrososphaera sp.
CTCCGAGAAATATGCCAAAGAAAATACAATGTAGATTTATGGGCATATACGATTTACTGCAGTTGTCACCTCGTGCCCCAATCATTCTTATGAAGGCTCCAGACTGCGGGAAAGATTAGCCAGCTCATTACAAATGTGGCAAGCACGTTCTCAAACGGCTTGTAGTACCAATGCTTTGAGCTAGGGTCTCGGAACTTGTAGTCTGCTCCCTGTGCAAGCCCCATCAGCACGAGGCTTGCGAACAACAGAGACGGCACCCAATAGTTGCCAAGTATCAAAGGTTCATAGATGAATGCGGTTGTCACAAGCAACGGGCTGATAAAAGTATTCATAAACTCCATGTAAAAGAGCAGGAATGACATGACAGGGTTCCGCCGCCAGAAAAAGGCGCTGACGAAAAAGTTTACTCGAAGAGTCCCTTTCTTCCAGCGCTTTTGCTGCTTTACAAACATCTTCATCTTCTCTGGTACTTCAGTGTACACTATGGCGGTTGGCACGTAGACGGCCTTCCAGTCCAAAAGCGCCTGGCCAGTCAGGCTGCGGTCCTCGGCGTCGTCATAACGTGCCATCCACTTCATCATGTTTTTCGCGGCCGGTGTCATTAACTTCTTCCCCTTGCGGGGCGCGATTACAAACGATGTCATTTCCCTGTCGTCCGCTATCGGCGTCTTGGCCTTAGTCCAGTACGGCAGATAGCTGGCAATCGACTCTCGCCTGTAGCCTGAGAGGCAGCCTGAGCAGCACATGACGCTGCCAAAGTAGCTTTCCGCGGACTTGCGGACGTTAAAAGAGTTGTCGTACCATACGTCCTGACATTTCGTAAGCGCATTTTTGCTGGCGTTCCACACCTTGGCATGCCCGACTACTGCTCCAACCCGAGGGTCGCCATTGAACGCTTTTATCAGCTCCGTAATGGCGTTTCTGTCCACCATGCTGTCAGAGTCTATGAATATCAAAAAGTCCCCCTTTGAATTGTAGAATGCGGAAGCTATGGCCTTGCGTTTGCCTTCGTTCCTCTTGTGTATCACTTTCAGAGAAGGATACTTTGCTGCAAGGTTGTCGAGAATTTCTCGCGTGCCATCCTTGCTACCATCGTTTACTGCTACCACCTCCAGGTTCTTGTACGTAGACTGAAATACTGCGTCTATTACCGATTCGATCATCGCATTCTGGTTGTAGACCGGTATGATGACAGTCACCATGTCGTTTCCAGCTTTGCCCGTGGCCGGCGACTTGAAGAACACCCAACCCACCACGAGCGCGGTTAGGGAATGGATGGGAAATATCACGCTTGCGAGGATGAGCCAGTCGCTCATCTTCAGGCTCAGGTAGACGGTATAGGCGACTATCAGGATCACTGCAAGGATAGTCAGCGACCTGACTGCCCAGGCTTTCTTGCTGACATGTATGCGGCCACTTTTTCCGATCTTCTGTCCCGATACTGCTGCTACCGAAGCTGCTGATTGGATGCGGGGTTGTTGTGGCGGCGGGCCGGGCTCTCCTCTTGCTTTCATGGCTATGCATTCCTCACCGTCAGATCAAGGCCTGTGAGATCGGATGCGTTTACGAGGTTCATGTTGCTGTTCTTGAGTGCTACCACCAAGTTCTCGATCTCGCTCATCGGCGCCTTGTTGTCAATGCTTATCATCACTGGCGAGTGCATGTCCATGAGCTGGCGCACCCGATCAGGTGATTCGCCGCAGCCGCCGCATGATACCAGCTCGTACTTGACAAACTGGCCGCCCTCGAACTTGTTGTATTGCGAAGGATATGAGAAGTCGGCAGTTATCCCAGAGCTAGAAAGAAGCGAAAAGATGTTCTGATCCGTCGCGCCGTAGGGCGCCTTGAATATACGGGAATCGATGTTGCCGGCCGCATCTACTGCCATCTTGCCGCGCTTGACCTCATCGAGTGCCTTTGTATAGTCCCCTACAGACGGCAGGGCGACGTAGCTGTAGGTCTGGCTCCCGATGTCGATACCAGAGTAGGTTGCAAGAGCTCTTACGCAGCTGGGACTTTCCTCTGCGACCTTGCCGGTGACAAACACGGTTGCCTTGACATTGTGCTTGGCAAGGATGGATGAGAGATCGCTGCACCATTGAGGTACGTTCTGGCCGTCTACCACCGAAAATGAAAGCATGACAGGCGGCGGCTTGTCGCGCTCAAGCGTATGCACGTACGCCGGGCCTATGGCCAAGATTGCCCCGATGGCTATTATCGCGGTAGTGACTACCACTCCAAGATGTGCCAGCTTCATGCTTCTCGAATTCCTCAGCGCAGCTGATGGTGGCGGTGATGATGACGATGACGAGGTTGCATGGACAGAACTTTGCTGCTGTTGTTGTTGTTCTTGTCGGCGTGGTCGTCGTTGCTAATATTATTCATCCATCTGCAGTCTATTGAAAATACTAAAAGCGATTATGCAATCTTATTATGTTTGAATATAATATAGTTACATTCTCTATTAGTACTTAGTTGCAGGTTTACCTGCATGACGGTAAAACCACTGGCGAGAGACGATGAACAAGCCATGCACGATGTGCGTGTGTATACGTGCACTAACAAAGTGCTAGTGCAGCAAAAAAAGCTGCAAGAACAATATGGCGGCAACAGCGTCGACCGGAAAACATAACGCTCGTAGCCGTCTGCAATGACCACGGCGTTTCACGTTCTTATCACGTCAAAAATCGGAAATAAAAAACATAAACTGAAATGCAAACGCACAGTACTAGCTATCATTGTTTCTGTTGTAGAACATGCCTGCAAGCGATTTCCACATCGCCTCGGCCTGCCCGACGGACAATTCATGGTCATGGATCATGTGGCCCATGAACTGCTGCCATCCTTCGAGCAGGATACCGCACGAATGGCATTTAGTAGAAAGTATGACCTGCATGTCCATTCTCAGTGCACCTCCCGCTTGTTCTCAACGTGAAACAAAGGCGTCGTCAAGATTGCTATCCAGGATACCAAGAGCCGGCCCGGCAGGCTCACTACCATCATCATCGTCATCATTATCTCCTGCACACCGTGTTCCCGGTCCTTGAAACCCAAAGCGCTCGTCGGCGCTACTGCTATTACGGATCCCATTTTCCACTGTCCTTTTTGGCAGCGCGTCAATGCAACTGCTGCTGCATTGACGGAACTTTGCTGCTGTTGCTTGAAATTATGGACTGACCCATATGCTGCCGGTATTCATCATCCACCTTCTTTGCAGCATCTATGATGCTAGTTTCAAGCAAGTTCTTTGACAGGTTGAGGAACATCTGGCTGTCCTTTGGTAGGCAGTGGCCGCCTATTCCTTCCCTTGGCTCCAGTACATTGATGTTCCACTTTGTGTTTATCGCGTTGCGCAGGTCGGCAAAGCTGATGTTAGCGCGGTCACAGAATATCTTTAGCTCTTCTGCAAAGGCTATCTCCATGAACCTATACGAGTTTTCCACTATCTTGCAAAGCTCTGCTACTTCCACAGACTCGACTGGATGAAGCGGGATGTCCAACACATCACTATAGAACTGGCGCCCCTTTTCAAGGCAGCACGGCTCACACCCTCCGATGACGCGCGTCTGGTTTACGCCATGCTCATGTTTCTCCGGTCCAAAGTACCTGTGGGGAACATGTACGACGTGCATCTTGTGGCGCAGCATCTCGATGACTTTTTCAGAAGTGCCCCGGGTGATGGTGCTGTCTATCCCGACAAGCGCGCCCTGCTTGCCCTCGTACGATATCCTTTTTGCAATGTCAAACAACCCGTCGAGGTACGGCTGGAACATGTCTTCCGGCCTATGAGTGGATATGCAGATAATGTAATAGTCATAGCCAGCAAAATTGCTCGCCCTCTTGCGGATTATCTGGTCGTCCAGCGCACGCTGGACTGCTTTGTCGCTGATGTCATACCCGTCGACAGTCAGTCCTTTCATAGTCATGTATTCTGCGTCGCTGTAGCCTATCTGGCCGAGGCCAATGACCAAAACCTTTTTGCCGTTCATTTAGGATCACCCTAGTCAGAAAATTAAAAGCCATTATGCAGACAAGCTATAGTGGATTGATATTAGTCTTGGCTCTAGGCCTAGAAACTAGAATGCAAGGACTTTAAAAAATGAAGAGAAGTGGATGCTGATTGGTCTGCATGCATATGGGTATGTGTGTACACACATGTAGATGCAACAATATTGGCCTCAGAGGCATATGTGTATGCGGCAGACAGAGGGCATATACTGACGTGTGGAGCCAGGCCCGCGCTCACACATACACATACACACGTATACATATACATGCATACACGTGTGTAGTATATTATATCCCCTGTCATTCTATCGGCCGTACGCCACTATTCTTTTAAACCGCAAGGTTGCCTTGTTTGCATACATACACTATGATCCCGATAAACAAGCCGCTATTAGGAGAAGAGGAAAAGCGTGAAGTAATGAGCGTCATGGAGGAAAACGCGCTCACAAGCGCCGCGGCGGACGGAGGAAAACGCGTCCGCGACTTGGAATCCCTCATGGAGGGATACCTCGGCTGCAAGCACGTAATAGCAGTCAACTCTGGCACGGCGGCCCTGCACGCGGCTTTGCTTGCGGCTGGAATCGGGCCGGGCGACGAGGTGCTAGTCCCGTCGTTCACGTTTGTCGCAACGGCAAACGCGGTCGTCGCCTCTGGCGCCAAGCCCGTGTTTGTAGACATCAACACTAACGATTACACCATCGACGTTTCCGATGCAAAGCGCAAAGTTACAAGGAGGACAAAAGCGGTGATACCCGTGCACCTCTATGGCCACCCGTGCGACATGGACGCTGTCCTAGAGCTTGCAAAGAAACGCTCGCTTGCCGTCATCGAGGACGCCTGCCAGTCGCTCGGCTCCACTTACAAAAAGAGGCAGACGGGCACGTTTGGCGAAATGGGGTGCTTTAGCATGTACGCAAGCAAGGTCCTGACCGCCGGCGAGGGAGGCGCTATTGCGACTGACAACTCGCGCCTTGCAGACAAGCTAAAGATGATACGGAACCACGGCATGGTAAAAGGCTACGACACGCGGGTCTTGGGCCTGAACCTGCGCCTGCCTGAGCTTGCAGCGGCCATAGCAAAGGTGCAGATGACAAAATTCGCCGCAATGCTTGCCGCAAGGCGAAAGAACGCCAAGTTGATGTCGGAGCTCTTGCGGAGCGCAAAAGAGGACATTGCCCTGCCGCAGGAAAGTGACGAGCGCACGTTTAACTGGTACCTCTACACGATACGCTTTGCAAAGGGCGCGGCAAGGAATGAGGCGATGACGAGGCTGCAAAAAGGAGGCATCGGTGCGACTGCATACTACAACCCTCCTGTGCACAGGACGCCCTATTACCGAAAGTTCGGCGCACGGCTTCCGGCTACTGAGAAATGTGCAAGGTGCGTGCTTTCCCTCCCGGTGCATCCCGGCGTCGAAGAAGGAGACATCAGGCGCGCGGCCGAGCTGCTGCTCTCTTCCCCCTCCTCTTCCTCCTCTTCATCAACATCAATATCATCATACTCATGAAAGAAAAAAATGGATTTCAACAGGGGCTAGGCAATTATCGCAACTTGTAGGATCATATCATAAAAATTGTATATTATGATATTATCACGGTTTCGATGACTTTTTATAGCATCCCAGTCTCAAGTAGACGCTGGAAATGCCGATCGATACTGGAGATACTACATGGATGCTTATCTCTACAGGTCTCGTCATGTTGATGACGCCCGCGCTTGGCTTTTTTGAAGCTGGCCTTATCCGCAGCAAGAACTCGCTGTCCATCCTGATGCAGACCTTCTCTGGCCTCGCGATCCTTTCCACGCTCTGGTTCGTCTTGGGGTTCACGCTGGTGTTCTCTCCTTCCCAGAACGGGTGGATCGGGGGCCTTGACTGGCTGTTCTTTAACAACGTGCCGTTTAACAACAGCGTCGACTACGCGCCGACGATACCGGGAGTCACATTTGGCTCGTACCAGATGATGTTTGCCGTCATTACGCCCTTGCTGATAACGGGGGCGTTTGCAGAGAGACTAAAGTGGAGCTCGTTTTTCGTTTTCATAATCGCATGGAGCATATTCATCTATTACCCGCTTGCCCACTGGGTCTGGGGCAGGGGCTGGCTCGCGCAGCTGGGCGTGTTTGACTTTGCAGGAGGCATCGTCATCCACACGAGCGCGGGCATGGCGTCCCTCGCCGCAGCTCTCGTGCTAGGCCGCAGGAAGAACTTTGGGCCGGATATCATGGTTCCACACAACATCCCTCTTGCAGTCATCGGGGCCGCGATGCTTTGGATTGGCTGGTTTGGCTTTAACGCAGGCAGCGCACTGGCGTCAGGGGCGCTTGCCGCAAACACGCTCCTTGTCACGCACATCGCCTCCGCTACGTCGGCAATAGTGTGGATATTCCTTTCATGGAAGAGGTCTGGCAAGCCATCGACGACTGCCGTCATCAACGGCGCGATAGCAGGCCTTGCAGGCGTGACTCCCGCAGCAGGGTTCATTGACGCGCAGAGCTCGTTTGTGCTGGGCATAGTGCTCGGCTTTGCGTCCTACTATTCGATCCTGCTGCTCAAGGAGCACTGGAAGATAGATGACGCGCTCGACGTCAGCTCTGTGCACGGCGTGACAGGCATCGTCGGCGCGCTCGCGATAGGCATACTTGCCACCCAAGTGGTAAACCCGGCAGGTCCAAACGGGCTCCTCTTTGGCAACCCGATGCAGTTTGCCATACAGGCCCTTGGGGTAGGTGTGGCAGGCGCGCTGGGCTTTGGAGGTACGGTCGTCATCATGAAGATAATCGACAAGACCATCGGCCTCAAGGTCAAGGAAGAAGAAGAGGACATCGGCCTGGACATCACGCAGCATGCAGAGAGGGCCTACGTCACGTAGGATCGCTCCTCTCTCCCCTCCTTCTCTCTCCCTTCTTCCTTCTTTTGTTTCGTTTCCAAACTTTTTTATCTTCAAGACGGCGATTTTTCCTGAATATACATACATTGAGACTCATAATATACACAGGCAAGGGAGGCACTGGCAAGACCGTGACTTCCTGCGCGACTGGGCTGCGTCTTGCCAAGATGGGGCACAGGACGCTGGTCCTGTCTGCCGACCCGGCGCACACACTTGGAGACGCGTTCATGATGCCAGAGGTGGCCTACGAGCCAAGGCAGGTAGCAGAGAACCTGGTCGCGCAGCAGATAGACCCCGTCACGGAGATGAGCAAGCAGTACAATACAATATTATCATACATGGCGTCCGTGTTTTCCGCAAAGGGCATCGACGAGACGCTTGCATACGAGATAGCGATGCTCCCGGGCATGACGCAGCTTTTCTCGCTTCTAAAGATAGAAGAGGTCTCAAAGACGGGCGAGTTTGACGCCGTGGTGCTGGATATGCCGGCGTCCGGAGAGGCGCTGCGCTACCTCTACTTCCCAAAGCTGGTCGGGAGCATCGGCCGCAAGCTGACTGGCCTTGCGGGGCTTTTTTCAGGGTTTGCCAAGGTGTTCCAGCCGCTTGCAAAGATCCCGGCTCCTTCAAGGAGCGTCATCCAGAGCGAGATGGACCTGATAGACAGGCTCGAATCGCTAGCGGACATTATCAAGGACAACGACGTGACCAGCCTGCGCCTTGTGGCAAACCCTGACACGTTCAGCATCGAAAACGCCAAGAGGGCGTTGATGTCGGCCAGCCTTTACGGAATAAACGTGGACATGGCGGTGGTGAACAAGATAATGGCCGGCTCGTCCGATGCTTATTATGACAGGTGGGCAAGTTTCCAGCACGGCAAGGTGGAGGAGGCCAAGGCCAACTTTTATCCCCTGCCGGTAAAGGAGGTGCAGCTGTACGCTACAGAGCTGCGCGGCCTGGAAATGCTGGCAAGACACGGCGACCAGCTGTTCGGCACAGAAGACCCTGCCAAAGTGTTCTACAGGGGCCAGCCGTACACGTTTGAGAAGGAAGGCGCGACTGCGATACAAATGACCGTGACCGTGCCCTTTTCACAGAAGGACGACTTTGCAATCGAGCGGTACGGCGACTCGCTTACGGTCAGCGTCAAGACGGCCGCCGGCAAAATAGTCAACATCGTTCCCCTGCCTATGGCAACAGCAGGAATGAGGCTCGTCAAGGCGAGGCTGGAGGATAGGCAGCTTTTGGTGCTTTTTGAAAAGTAGGCAGGAAGAGAGGGGGGGGACACTGTTGCCCCCTCCTATTTCTCCCGACTAAAGATCAAAGCTGCAATGTACGGCTCGTACCCGCAAACAGTTTATATAATATTTGAAACCCTCTCTCTTGCAGAGCAAAAATGCCGATAGATCCAGACTTTCCGCGGAATCATCAAGTGATTGGGAAGATTAAACACTCTGACGGCGAGCACTTCCACTTCTTCTGGGGCCCGGGCAAGGTAGCCGAGGCTGCCGAGAACGAAGAGGTCAAGCACGCCTATGAATCGCACGGTGAGGAACTGGTCCCGCTGGGCGTGAGTGGCACGATGGTCGCAATCGACTGGGACTCTTGCGTCGCCGACGGCGCCTGCATAGAGGCATGCCCCGTCCAGGTGTACCAGTGGTACAGGACAGAGAAAGACGAGCCGGCAAAAGATGCAATGAACGATACCTTTGCAGGAACAGGAAGCTCGGTGAAGGAAGAGCGCAAGGACTATACAGACAAGGCAGACCCGATAAGGGAGCACGATTGCATATGGTGCATGGCATGCGTTTCAGTGTGCCCACCGCAGGCAGTCAAGGTAGACCAGAGCAACCTGGAATTCCACGAAAAGGCTGCAGGCACCTTTAATGAGGCGCTGTCAAAGAGTAGCGCTCCGCCACCCCATGCGCACTAGGCGAACAGAAAAGGAAGCCTATCTCTCTCTTTCTTTCTTTTTCCCTTTACTTCCTTCTCCTCTTTTCTCCTTTAAGAATAAATCACGCTGTATGCATGTTCTTCTTGTCATTGCCCGTCTTCTCGGATTCGTACATGGGCGTCTTTCTGCCTGCCGACATGCCAGCAAGGATAACGCGCTTTATCAGAGGGGAGACCGATTTTCCGTACATAAAACGCGAAGAGACGATAGGGGCGTTTTTCATGTTTGGCAAGGACTATGGCGTGCACGGCGAGTCTGAAATAAGGGAGGCAAGAGACCTTGCCAAGAGGACGGTAGAGCAGGCCGCAAGGGACGTGCGCATGTACGCGTCGATGCCGGGCAGGCTCGACTCCGCGTTTACCCGGGAGAACTATACGAAACGCATGCTGCAGATAGCCATCGACACACGCGGGCTTGGACAGCAAGAAGCAAATGAGCGCGTGGCCGGCGACCCGGCCATATTGTCTGATTGCTTTGCGCAGCACATCGCTTTTTACAGGCAGGAGTTTTATTTCGAGATTTTTGGCCCGCTCAAGAAATACCAAGTGCCGCCATCGCTGCAGAGAAGGCTGGAAGCAAGGATGGTCCTGCTCGGCTACAACGCAAAGAACGCCAGGGCGCTCCCGTTTGCAAATTCACTTGAGGCATTTTTTGCCTGGCTGAAGAAATCGCACGCTAGCAGTAGTAGCAACTAAAAGTTTGACGTGTGGTCGATGACGCGCACCATGTGCTTGACATCAAGCACCACCACTCCCTTTGGCAGGTTTATGGAAAGCACCTGCTCCTTGGGCTGACTGTACCGCAGCACGTGCACCAACGCACCCTTGCCGAGCCTCCTGCCGCTCCTCTTTTCAATCACTATCTCCGGGTCGAACAGCGCATCAAACGCGAAAAAGTACGTGCCGCCCCATACGTTTACGGAATACTCTATGCGAAAGTAGGGTATTGACATCCGGGGGAACATGAGAGCGGTTGACGAATGCAGGCTCTCCTCGGCGTCGTGCATTCGGCCCCCGTGGTACGCGTCTATGAATGGCACTTTTGCATAGACCGTTGAGTTGACCGATTTCCTTGTGCACAGGGTTTCGTACCGGGCAAACTCCTCGTTGGGCAGCGTAGCCGGACCATACCTAGCGTCGTCGTGCATCGTCGTCCGGCGGTTTACGATGAATTTCTCTCCGGCCTCAAGCAGGCGCCGGAGGTTCTCTACAAACTGGTGCTCGTTGCATTCGTACAGTGGCATGTTCTCTGCTTCTAGCCGCCTACGCCCTTGACGACGTGCGTTATCGTGCCTTTAGACCCACAGATAGTGATAATCGGATCCTTTGGGTATGCGTCACCGATCTCTTCAGAGATGCTTATCGTCTCGCCGTCCCGCGCATACAACATGCGCTTCCAGAACTTGCCGTCTGCTACAACCGTTGCCGAGTCCTGCAGCGTAAAGCCGATTTCAGACAAGCTAGCCTGCACCCTTTCAAGCGGCACAAGCACCGAAATGGACTTTAGCAGTTGTTGCGGCTGCTGCTCGTTTTTACGCACGTTGTTTTGATCGCTTTACGCATATATAAAAATTGGACGAAAGGTATGCATGGAGCTGTTTTTTCAAGCATATTTTAATGCATAATTTACAGCGCGATCGTGCTTAATTCTCTGCAATGATTTTTTTGCCGCAAACGTTTCTAGATATAGAGTGCGCTATCAAGAGCGGCAGGATAAAAAGAACAACCTTTATGCTGTGCAGTATTTACATTAAAGTGCGCGCGCATCCTATGAGAGGGAGAGAGAGAAGTGCATCGTTCCGCAATACTGTTGATGCGCGTCTCATTCATGAGGAGCAGGTGCATCAACGGCGTTGTAATGTTTTTCATAACCCTGTATTCTAATAGCTTTTCTAGAAATTAGCAAATAAAGAACAATTGCAATAACTTTTTTCAACATTGCATGGCCATGAATGTAGCGCTATCATATTGGCGATCAGTAATTGATAAATATTTTGTATACGATATCACATCATGACGTCTGCCATTTCAAAGTATTTTGCAAATGCATTTCGGGTAAAGCTCGAAAAGCGGCCGCCAAAGTATAGATGGTCGTGCTATATGTGCCAGCTCGAATTTGACGACTTGCAGGACAGAGACGAGCACGTGAGAAGCGTGCATTACGGAGAAGTTGAATAGTAAAAATAGACGACGACAAGGACAGCAGTAGCATAAAGCTTTCCAACAGTGTGCGTCAAATCGACTTTTCCATTTCAACTGAAAAGGGCCTGACTGCAGCTATTGGAAAAAAGCTGTTGCGCGGGGTCAAGATCTCCTATCTGCTGGCAGGAGCATAGGTGAGCCAACTATTGACCTGAGGGTAGAGACAGCCCTGAAGGACAATAGAGAGAGAGATCCTAGAAATTCCCCTTCAAGGATTTGCCTTGTGCATAAGCAAGACTATCTCTTTTTTCCACGTCAAGGCAGGAGAGGGACCCCTTTTTTTATTCTGAATGCAGTATTGCGGAGGTTCCACACCCATGTTATGTCATATTTGCATGAACGAATCTCTTGAGAGCCCACCCAAGGAGACCGCCATTATAACGTATAAAAGAGGCAGGCAAGAGGATTGCATTGCGCGGACGTGGCAGAGTGGTCTCTTGCAGGCGCACGTGTGCATGCAAAACACAATAATGCGTCGGCCTTGAGTCGGTTATGGCCGTACACAAAGTAAGCCGATTCGCCTTCGGGCGATCAGGAGTTCAAATCTCCTCGTCCGCGCCTACACACACATAAAAAAAGAAACTTTTTTTTGTTTACGGCTCTTCCTGCACCTCTTCTTTTCTTGAAGTCTCGCGGTGTTGTCTGCCCTTGACCTTCTGCGTATGCTCGGCCTTTATCTGCCTGTCAAGCTTCTGGATGAGTTCCTTGGACGCGCTAAGTGGATCATAGCCTACAGCCTTGGCATTTATCACGCCTCGGGCAGTTATGAGCCGGCATCGGACAGAATATTTCCGCGTCTTGTGCTTGTCCGCATACACCACCACTGACTGGATGTCGCCCAGCTTGCCCTGGATCTTCTTGACGAATTTTAATAGCTGCTCTTCGATTTCACGCCTGTCGCCGTCGCCCTCAAGGTGTGCCATGTGGATTGCCGGCCCGTCCTTCTTTGGGAGCACGAGCTCCAGCGCGTCCTTGGGCGTCAAAATCCCCATCGGCCGGCCGTCGCCTACGACTACGACCTCCTCGTTGCGCTTGAAGTGCTCAGACAGGTCGTTCATCTTTGTCCCCCGCTCGACGGAAACCGCCCTACGCATAATGTCTTTGACCTTCACGTCGCCCTGCACCCGGGACTTGCCTCCGGAAATGGAGGCTGACTTGCTCGTACGCTCTTTTGGATTCGAGATTATCGATGCAGCATCGAGTATGTTGATGACCCCTCGCAGGACGCCCTTGTCGCTTATCACGGGTAGCCGCGATATGTTGTAGCGACGCATCTTTGACATGGCATCGGCAAGCGACGTGCCTTCCTCGATCACGATGGCGCCTGACATCACCTCGTCGACAGTCGCGTGCCCAAAATCTGCTGTCTGGGCGATGTCAGTCTCGCTGACGATCCCGGCGAGTTTGCCGTTGCTCCCCACGACCGGCAGAGCCCTGTTGCCGCTTCCAAGGACCATGCTGGCTGCCTTTTCAACGTCCTGGTCCGGGCTCAACGTCTGCGTTTTCACCACGTAGTTCTTTAATTTTGACGTGGGCGGTGCAGCCGACGAGATGAGGTGCTTGGCAAACACCATACCGTCGTACCGTCCGTCCCCGTCGACGATCGGCAGCTGATTTATAGACCGGTCAATCATGACGCTGAACGCCTTGGCGACTACGTCGTCAAGGGCAGCGCTTGCAACGTCTGCGACCATGATGTCAGATACTTTCATCTATCTTCAAGGTAAAGACGAAGGATTACATTTTAAGCCTTCTCCGTCCAACCCCTTGACAGAGGATATACAATACACATGGAGCGTGAACGGAGGCTTACACTCGTCGCGGCAGTTGCAATCATAATCGCGTCCGTGGCTACCATCTTTTTCACGCCTTCGTCGACCACCATCCCCATCCCCGAGCCATCTTCTGGTGGCAAAAACGGCACGGCAATCAGCTCCGGCATCAGGGTGGTAGCAGAAAACCTCGACACCCCTTGGGCCATAGATATCGCGCCGGACGGGCGGCTGTTCTTCACAGAAAGGTCGGGCGCGATACGGATAGTGGCGGCAAACGGCACGCTCCTTTCAGCGCCGGCGGCATACATCAACGTGGCGCAGCAGGGAGAGGCTGGTTTGCTAGGGCTTGCACTCCATCCCGACTTTGCGCACAACCACCTGCTCTACATCTACCA
>DASZTR010000172.1:0-4353 GCA_035547955.1 Nitrososphaera sp.
AATGCCTAGGAAAATCACCACTTCTGCAACTTTGTCAAAAGTCGAGTCGAAGAACGCCCCCTTTTTTGAGGCCTGTTTTGTGACGCGCGCAACGGCGCCATCTATTATGTCGAAAAACCCAGATACGAGCAGAAGCACGCCCCCAATCACGGCGGCATAATATTTTCCGATGGCGCCGTCAGTAAGAGGCGTGGACGAGTACGCGACGCCTGCCGCAAGTGCCAGTGCCAGGCCAACTCCTGTCCAAAAGTTGGCAGAGAGCCCTGTCGACGCAAATCCCGACCCGAGCTTCTCCATAGTAGGCTGGAGAGAGCCGCGTAGCTTGTTTAGCAACCCTGTGCAGATTAGCCGTGTGCCAGAATAATAATAGTTTACTATGTCTTTTAGGTTTATGGAAATGGCCTACTTTTTTCGCATGCCTGTTCTTAATGGCCGTTTGTTGCTTTCAGCAAAAAAGGAGGCAGAGAGGATCTTTTATGATTTTGCAGAGTTGGGGAGGTTGATGTCGCAACCCGCAACTTATTGCTCTGTTGCCGGCACAATCCGATAGACGCTCCCGTCGCCGTACGACAGGATATAGAGGTAGCCGTCTGGCCCGGTCGCGATATCTGTTATCCCTCCAAAGCCTGTGCCAAATGTAATTGCAGACGCCTCGGCGTTGCTATCTGCCACACGGTCTGAGAGGTTGCCTCCGAGCAGAAAGCCGTCCCTCTTGTCGTTTACCGTAAAGTAATACAAATCACCGTTATTAATATCGCCGACAAAAACGTTGTAAGCGTATTTACCAAGTTTTGTCGAATTCAGGAATTCGATGTCAGTCACGCCCAAGGGCTGTAGCCAGCTGAAAACAGGGTCGGAATAATGGGCCCCGCCATACATCACCATTTCGTCCTCGCTTGCCTGTGGCGTCCTTGAAATCGGGCCCATCACCCGCTCCCAGCCGCTGTTAAAGCCCGGCTCCACTACATTTATCTCGTCGTACTTGTCTGGGCCGTTTTCCGTGTCCCACAGCTTTTCCGTGCGCGGGTCAAATGCCAGCCCAAAACTATTCCTCACGCCATATGCATAATAATAGTTCCCGAGACCGCCAGCGCCTGACAGCACGTTTGCGGCAGGCGCGCCGTCTTGGCTAACCTTCAGTATCGCGGAACTGTTATCAGGCGCGCCAGCGCCCTTGTAGTTCTGTTGGATGCCGTTCCGGTTCAAGTCGCCGATGACTGCGTACAGGTATCCATCCTGTCCAACTATCATCTTGCCTCCATCATGGTTTGGCCCTGGAGTTCCCGGAAGATCAAGGATCATCTTTTTGCCGGACAGCGTCCCGTTTTTCTGCAGCTCGTAGCTATACACGCGGTTTTTGGTGTCAACGCCACTTTGCTCTGTCATGTACAAAAACATCTTGCTATCTTTTTTTGAATATGCCACGCCTAGCAGCCCCCTCTCACTTGCAGTTTCGACCTTGAAGGACAGCAGAGGCTTTTGCTGCAGCGCACCGTCCTTGACTAGCCGCAGGTCGCCGCCCTTTTGCGTGACGAGCATGTTTTCGCTGTTCCCTACAAAGGTCATGCTGGTAGGCTCTGACAGGCCACTGACTACTTTTTCCACCTTCAAGGAAGAGCCATATAGTTGAGGCGGGCTAAAATCCGGTATGGCCTTGAACGGGTCGCCCGAGCTTGCGGCAGTTGAAATGGTGACGTTGTCCGCGGACGTGGCGCTGTCAGCGACCTCCGGAACTGTACGAATCTGCAATGTTCCAGCTGCCGCCGCAATGGCGGCCGCGACGACTATCGCGCCCGCTATTGCAAATACTGCCTTCCTCACCGCCTACACTTATCGTTTTTCTCAGTAATATGCGTTAAAAACTTGCCTTATAGCGAACGATTGCTACAAAAAAATAAGCAAATAATTTTAGATGCGCTGTGAGTTTTTAAGCATGACTTTGCCGGACGGGTACCTACGGGTTCTCTCTAAACTCCTAGAATCTGCTTCAACAAGGCGCGATAGTCTACCTTTTCTTTTTTGCTACCTGGAGAGGGGAGCTCAAAAATGAGCGGGATTGGCCTCTTGGCGCGAAGAGTAGTCAGCTGCGTGCGAATCTCTTTTCCAATGTCATCGCTCAAAAGCACCAGCCCTACATCGCTTGTGTCGCCCATCTTGTTGATCTCTGCAAGCGCATCTGCCGATGACTCAACCTTAACACCCTTGACACCGGCGAGCTGGAAGCTGGTAACAAAGACGCGGCTCCCGATGGCAATTATTCGCATGTCTTGCATTGTGCGCTTGACTTTATCCCTTTTTATTCTTTTTGAGAAAGAGGTTGAAAGAATCAGTCCGACAGGAGACGACTTTTGCCTACCCCCTCTCCCTCTCCCAACAGTGCTTCAATAGCTTTATTTCTGAACATATTAGTATCGCCAATGTCAACAACCAACCAAAACATATTCCAAGCATTTGAAGAGGCCAAGAAAACAAGCGGAAAATTCCTCAAATTGGCCCCTGGCGAGAGACGTACGCTGCAGTTCAATGTGAACAGGATAGAAATCACAGACAGCGAATTTGAAGGTAAAAAGACCGGCGGCAAGTCAATCCACTTCACCGTGATTGACCCCAAGGAGCCACAGATGGAAAAAGTGCTTTCGATGGGAGTCAAAAAGGCAGACGCAATCATGGCCCTCTTGAAAGCCGGCAAGAACCTGCTGGACATCCAAAAGATTGGAAGCGGAAAGGACAGCCAGTTCATTGCAATCCCGCTTTAAGAAAATGACGGGGGACGATCTTTTCTTTTTTTGTGAATATCATAGACCGTGTGTTGTATCTGTAATGTCAAGATAAGATTTTTCCGTACCGAAAAATTCTCCAAATGCCTGATATTTCCGTGCTGCAATAGTGTATGTACAGTGTGATAGGATGAACGGTCGGGATGTCGTGGCAATAGCAGTATTGTTTTCTATTGTCGCAAGCCTCCTTGCCATATACAAGGTAAAAAGGTTGGAAAAGAAATACAACATATCTTGACAGAAAATCATAGCGGACGATTCCAAGTATCTTAAAATGAGCAAAGTTCAGTACCTTGAAGAGTTTATCTATGTCATTCAAAAGCTG
This sequence comes from Nitrososphaera sp., assembly GCA_035547955.1. Lineage (GTDB taxonomy): Archaea > Thermoproteota > Nitrososphaeria > Nitrososphaerales > Nitrososphaeraceae > Nitrososphaera. Next base: position 3,103 of record DASZTR010000172.1, read on the forward strand.
AGGGAACCTTTCAGCGACTAAACTATAAAGAGCAAAAGAACGTCGCTTTACACGATAAGGTCATATCTATAATGGTGGTCATCGGCCGGAATACCGAGATTATTTTGGCATCGTCACATCGGGCCGCAGCTTTTCGTACCAAATCGTGCACATAGTGCGGATTGCAGATTGCAAGATAATCTAGCATAGGGCAAACTGGCACGACATGAAATTCAAGTTGCAGCTTGAACGATGGGGGCCGCGTTGACGCCGTACGAGCCTGACCTTACTGCATAGAAGGAAACGATTGGCAAGGGCAAACAATAGTCTTGCGATTTTCCATCTCGTGAAGAAATAGAATAGGATCCTATTACGTCTCCGAATGTTGCTGTCGGTACTCAAAGGTATATGCTGCTTGAGGGCAGCTGATAATGTGATGGCGCATACTCTCTTGGCCATGATGCTCTGCTATGCTTCTCCTCTTAGCGAGTTTCTCTCTCCTCTCAGCTCTGCGTGAATAGAGACATAGTTGCATACATATTTACATCCTCATACCACCAAGAAAATAAAAGAACCAACTAGAGAACGTGACTAACTACTTCGCCCCTATAACTACACTAGTAGTGGTAGTAGATTACTGGAAACGCACGCACCCAAGCGCGCATTATATTGAATTAACAACAATATCTCCTCCAGATATCGCCAAATTATGCAGCCGTTCTCAAGCGTTATCCTCGAGTGTCAATAAGATTCAAAGACGGGACAGAACCCAGAATAGAAAACGACTTATACTGTCGCCATGAATGCACATGATGGCTTGGCAGCGACTAAAGTCCAGCTTTTGATGTTCATGATTGCATGTTTCGTTTCAGGCGGCCTTGCAATGGCACTTTCTGTCTTTTACGGCTCTTCCTTTTTCGTGTATTCTATCCCAGGCTTGGTAGTCGGGGCCTTTTTTGGAGTCAAGTATTCCATGTTTGACAAGAACAAGGCCCGCCAAGAAGAACACAGGCGCAGGCGCAATAAGCACTAAAACTTTTGTCGCAAAAGGGCTTAAACGTGCCACCCCGCTTGTAATGATAGTCCGCGGGAAACGCACACAGATACGCGTGTATATGCACATGCGTGTATATGTAAAAATTAGTGCGTGGAGGGCAGATTAATGTCATTTTACTAGAATCCTTATTTTTAGGTAAGTAGCCATTTATGAGCGAGCTCTGGTTATCTAGTGCAATATAAGTATGTAAATCACGATTGCGGCAAGCGCGGCAA
>DASZTR010000173.1:0-23074 GCA_035547955.1 Nitrososphaera sp.
ACTCTTGCGTCGGCCGAGATATCCAATTACCCTTTCACAACCAAGCAGGCTAACACCGGCAACGCTCACGCGATCACGGTATGCGTCCACAAGGAGTTCGGCGTGCAAGACAACCCCAAGAACTCTAGATGCATCGATGGGTGGAGGTTCATTCCGGTAGAGCTCGTCGATCTGCCGGGGTTAATCAAGGGCGCATGGGAGGGAAAGGGTCTTGGCAATCAGTTCCTCTCGATAGCGGCGCAGTCAGATGCGCTGCTGCACATAGTCGACGCGTCTGGGAGCATCGACGCGTCCGGCAAGATAGCCGAGCCGGGCTCCGGCGATCCCGTGGCAGACGTTGGAGATATCGAGGAAGAGCTTGTGATGTGGTACCTAAAGCTGTTCGAGGCAAACCGCGACAAGATATCGCGCAACGTCGACTCGGGTATCGAGCCGGTTGCGGCAATAACCGAGGTGTTCCGCGGCATTGGCGTGAGGGAGGATCACGTGCGGATGGCGCTTGCGCAGAACAACCTTGCAAGCATCCCCTTGGACGACTTTGGGCCGCAACAGAGCAAGGACTTTTGCTGGAGCCTTCGAGACATCTCAAAGCCTACGCTTATTGTAGCAAACAAGGTCGACCTTCCGACTGCAACTGACAACTTTCGCCGGCTGCGCGAAGAGTACAAGGATATGATAGTCGTACCGTCTAGCGCGGACGCCGAGCTGACCCTGCGGCGCGCCGAAAGTCGCGGGCTCATACGGTACATACCCGGCGACGAGCGCTTTGAGATAAACGAGCAAACGCCCCTCAACGACAAGCAAAAATGGGCCCTCAACTTTATCAGAAAGGATATACTCGGCGAGTACATGCGCACTGGCGTCCAGTTTGCGATAAACGTCTCCGTGTTCAAGCTGCTAAAGATGAATGCAGTCTATCCTGTGGCAGACGCAAAAAAGATGTCGGACAAGCATGGAAACGTCCTGCCTGACGTCTACCTGATGCGCTCCGGCTCTACTGTGGAGGACTTGGCTTCTGCAATACACAGCGAGCTCGCCAAGGGCCTGCTTTACGCGCTAGACGCCCGCGATGGCTTGCACCTACCAACCAACTACCACCTAAAAGACAGAGACGTGCTCTCAATAATATCGGCAAAGAAAAAGAAATGAGCAACAATAACAATAACAAAAAACAGGCGCTTTTGCAGGAAATCACCGATATGCTGAGGAAAAACCCTGCGAAGTCCTACTCCAGGGAGGAAATCTTAAACCTGCTTGCCGAAAGAAAAAGCGACTCCGAGGTGGAGATGTTGCTGGCCGAGCTCGAAGTCGCCAGCTCCACGAAAGAATCAAAATCAGACGTGTACGCAACATGCAGAGGCGGGACCGTCTACTACAAGTGGAACTGGTGACGGAACGTGGTCCGGAAAGCAAAGGGTGATGATGAAGTAGATGATTGTTATTCTCATCATCACCGGACAAAAGAATTTCTAGAACTGCTGGCAAAGTCACCCGGCTTTTTATCCGGACAGGCACTTGCAAAAAAAGCAGGGATGTCTAGGAGCGCGGTGTGGAAGCAGGTGCACAGGTTGCGCAAGTGTGGCTATCATATCGAATCGCTGCACGGCACGGGCTACAGGCTGGCTGGCGGCACGACACACCCTGTGCCGTGGGAGCTCGCCAAGATCCTAAAGACGTCGTTTGTCGGGAGGGGTATAGTGGTCTACCGCGACAACGTCGACTCGACGCAGAAAATTGCAATTGCACTCGCAGAAAAAAAACATGCTAGAGGAGATGATGACAATATCCACGGTGCAGTGGTAATGGCAGAGCAGCAGAACAACGGCCGCGGGCGGATGAAGAGAAGATGGCTCTCCCCGCGTGGAGGCATATGGGTGTCTGTCGTGCTAAAGCCGTCGATACCGACCGCCGCAAGCACGATTCTGCCGTTTGTGGCAGCTCTTGCAGTGTGCGACGCGGTGCGGCAGGAGACGGGCCTATTGGCGACGCTAAAGTGGCCAAACGACGTGCTGGTGGACGGCAAAAAAGTAGCCGGCATACTGCTCGACTTGAGCGCCGAAGCAGAGACTGTCAACTACGCGGTCATAGGGATCGGGATAAATACAAACGTTGACACGTCCCGGCTAACATTTGAATGCAGCAATGATTATGACGACGATGACAGGAAGGGCAGGCCTGCCATTACTTCATTAAAAGAGGAGCTTGGAGGACGCGCCGTCAACCGCCTAGAATTTGCTAAGCTCCTTTTTGAAAACTTGGAGCGGTTTTACGTCATGCTGGAGAGCGGCGGGCCGGAGAAAATAATTGCAGAGTGGCGCCGGCGGTCTAATATGTTTGGCAAAAAAGTGTCAGTCGTGCAGGCGGCGACTCCGCAGAAGGGTAAGGACGCTTCCGCAGTAGAAGGCGTCGTGGCTGACATCAACGCCGACGGCTCGCTGTCGATAAAGACTGAGTCCGGCGAAAACGTAAATGTAGTGTCCGGCGATGTGCGCGTCTTTAGCTATTGAGTCGCAGGGCTATTGCAATGTCGTTCACGTTTGTCCCTGTATAGCCTGTGAACACCAGCGACTTTGTCTTTTTGAGTGCGTGATAGCTGTCGTGCCTGCGCAGGTAGCGCTGCGCGTCTGCCCTGCCCACAAAGCCGATAGACTTTGCTGAAACTATGGCGCCGGCGGCATCGGAATTGCCGTCGATGCCGTCCGTTCCGACAAACGCAATAACAATAGTGTTTTTTGTAACCGGATCCTCTTCTAGGTTAAGGGCGCATGCAAGGGCCGCCTCTTGGTTCCTTCCACCTTTGCCGGACGGCGAATTTCCTAACATCACAGTTGTTTCGCCGCCTGCGACCAGTGCAAATGGTCCGCTCCTGCTAGACGCAACCCGTGCGATAAACTTGCCAAAGTTCTTTGCTTCGCCCCCAAATTCTGACCCGAGACTTTCGACCGTAGGCACTCGTCGCGCAAGGTACCTCGCAGCGCCCTCGCATGCGGCTTGGTTGTTTCCTATCAGGACGTTTTTTACGCGGCGGAACAGGAGGTCGCCCGGCTTGGGTGTGTCTGCCACCTTGCCTTCTACCCCATTTTCAAGGTACCTCGCGACCCTCGCGTTTCTGATTCCGTATCTCATGACTACCTCTAGCGCGTCGCTAAAGGTAGTCGGGTCTGGAAAAGTAGGCCCTGACGCAATGACTGCAAGGTCGTCGCCGACTACGTCTGACAGTATGAGGGAGACCACTCGGCACTTGGCGCGCCTTGCTAGTTGCCCGCCCTTGACCGAAGATAGATGCTTCCTTACAGCGTTTATCTCGTAGATGGACGCGCCGGATGCAAGCAGGCTTTTTGTGACCTGCTGTATGTCTAAAAGCGATACGCCCTCTGCAGGGAGCGGCAAAAGCGCCGACCCTCCACCAGATATCAGGATTATCGCAAGGTCATCCTTGTTTGCTTCTTTTTCAAGCACGCCTGCAATCTTTAATGCCCCTCTGACTCCGCGCTCGTCAGGAACTGGATGCGAAGCACGAGTTATTGAAATACTATCGTCGATAGCTGCGGGATGACGCGCCCCTCTTGGAATATTTATTGCGCCTCCCTTTATCCTTCCCTTCAATATTTTAGACAGAGCCGCTGCCATCGGCGCAGCTGCCTTGCCTGCGCCGACAACGTAAACGTCCTTAAAATCACTATAATCTATCTCAAAAGACTTGCCATAAATGTCAGAAAATACGAGCGAGTTCTTGCCTGCCTTGACTGCATCCATTACGAGCATGCCCGGCTCGACGGTTTTTATCGCGGCGTCGATAGCGCCAAGAACAACCCTGGCTCCCCTCCCGTATGCCTTTTCTAGGTCAGTGCAGTTTTTTATCAACCGGCGAATAGTTCAATACTTCTTTTACTATTTCTTATTTATTGCCCTACACATAAGCAGAAACGCACTAGAGCGGGGGAACTTGTTGGATGCATACGCATCAAGCCTGCTTGTAGATATATAGACGCTATTTCTATCAAACAGAAATAGTTGGAGGCGCAACATATAGACGGTAAAAACACATGGTGTCTGGAAAATATTTCAACAAAGGCGTAAAGGCGCTTGATTCTCCACACATTGGCTACGTAGTGAGGGAAACAGCTGACAAGATAGTAGTATTTGGCGGAGGTGACGACAGGTACGATATCCCAAAGGACAAGATCCGCTTTGCCGCAGCCAATGTGCTGGTTGACCTGCCGTTTTACGAAATAGCAAAGAATTACAAGGTGAGCAGGAACGAGCCGCTGCCGACTGACAAAGAACACGTCCATGCTATCGATTTACCTGAGGCGATGGATTTGGCGGCATACGAAGGCAAGTATCCTCGCTCGCTGTTCAACAAGGGCGTCAGGACGCAAGACGAAGAACACGTCGGCCATGTAATGAAGGAGACTGACGACAAGGTGGTGGTGTGGGGCCATTATGACTGGCGTTTTGATGTCCCAAAGTCAAAGATAATCGCAGTTGGCAGAAACATCATCTTGGGGATGGACTATAAGGATGTGTTTAAGTACAAAGTCGACAGGAATGCACCGTTGCCGACAGGAGAACCGGTCGACAAAATCGCAGAAGGATGAGCTCTCATCCTTTCTTTATTGTGTATAGAGTAAAGTCGCATTCTTCGCAACTATAATACAGGCTGTCAAAGTCAGAGCATAGCACCATCGAGCCGTGGCATCGCGGGCATTCGATGTCTTGCTCCAGTAGTGCCACGTTTTCTTCTTCTACTACTTCTTCCTCTTCTAATCCTTTTACCTTGAGCTCTTCAAGCTTGGTCTCTGATGTCGTCGACTTTGCCACAAAGCTTGTTTGTCTGTGCCGCATTTAAAAGACATAGAACACCACGGGAAGAGGGGGAGGAGGGAGCCCTCTCTCGCTTTGTACCTCTTACTTTAGCCCGCCGTACCTGAAAAAGGTCTCCGCCTTTTCCCTCAGGCCTTTTGCAAATTCCTCTATCGGGATGGTGCTTATCGGCTCTATGACTGGATATTTTTTGTGGTAGTCCAGCGGTTTTTTGCGGCCTTTTGTGCCAGAGATGTGCGCTATCTGATCGTCCAACGACTCTTGCAGGTCAGGTGGGCATATCTTGCTTCCAGCTATCGTCGCAAGAGCCGCTTCGAGCATCTCGTTCAGGTGCGACTTGCCCTTGTCCTCGTGAAAGTGCGGGTTGCGCGTCTCTATCTGGAATATCTCCACACCTTTTTCTATGGCGCTAGGGTAATTCGACGGCAAGAGACCGCCGAAATTTTCAAAAATATCGACAATCTCGTACGGCTCTATCGAATAGCCGCTAGAGTAGTGGAGGCACTCTGCGAGGGGCATTGAGAGCGCGTGCTCGCCAGAGTTTCCGGTCTTTATCACTTCTGTCTCAAATCCGGTTATCCCGGAAAGCATCGAGTTGAGGTTCTTGTTAGTGACTTCTGATACCCTGCCCCACTTTGAGAACTGGAGCGAGTTGTTGCGCACTTTGGGCTTGAAGACCCATGAGACGCGTATGTTGCTGTACGGAGTTGCCGCCAGGCCAAAGCCGGCAGCAAATATCTTGACGTACTCATTGACCGCGCCGGGGACATAGTTGTCGCTGTCGATAAAGCCGACATAATCCTTCTGGTACATCTTGGCTATCAGCATGCCGATGACCATCCCTTCGGCTTTTCCGTTCCTCACGTTTCCGTCAGGCGCAAGTATGGAATCATAGCCGAGCTTTTTGAAAAGGTCGCCGAGCGCCGGGTCGCGCTGGTACAACACTACCATGCGCTTGTCCATAAACCGGATAAGCTGCCTCACAGTCTCAGCCTCCATAGTGAACCTGTCCACGGGGGTCCTTGGGCTGTTTGATACTATTATGACGAGGCACTCGTTTGGTATGCCTGAGAGCACACCTTCGAGCAGCTTTAGTTTCTCGTCCTTGACTGGCACCACTATTGCCATATCATGAAGTATGTTGGATATCTCGTCATAGTCGAATTTCTTTATCGTCTGGTGGGAAGTGAGAAACCCCTTGGACTTGCCCGAATCCAGCTCGTAGATCCTCTGCACCCCGTGGATGCTTACGGCACCGAGCCTCTCTGTGTACCGGGGAAAGTCCAGTTTCATAATGTATGATTCAAGCAAGCGTATGGGTTTATTCTTTAAAATTGTTATGCAATTCTAGCCGAGTATCCGAAAAAGGTTTCAAATATACGTGTGTGTCCATGCACCCCAAGAAGGACGCATATAGCAATGACGCGTGCGCTTGATTCTATACATACATCACTTTCATACGTCAGGGGCAGCTTGAGGAACGTGACCGTAGTAGTCGGGGGCGAGGAGCACAAGGCGTTTTCGTTTTCGCTCCTGAACCCGCCCGTGCCTCTTGGCGGAAACGTTGTGTCACTTGACGTCTTTGTAGACGACATACCTGTGCAGAAAAAGACGGTGTACGTGGCAACGCAGGAGAGTATCGTCAACGCCTCGTCGCTTTCAGACAGCCGGCCTATTGCATTCAAGCCGTTTCAGAGCGCGCGCTTTCTTGTGATAAACGATTCGTGGCTTGGAAGAGGAAAGCACAGGATAACCCTCGTGAGCAAGATGGAGGGGTTTGAGTTAATTGCAATCCCGTTCACATTTTCAGACACGGCAGGCAAAAAAGACGAGAGGATAGTGCTCCCATCTGACCTATCAGTCGACCTTGTCGCAGTTTCTGACTCTATCTTCCGTAACTTTGCCACGCCGCTTGCACTCTCTGGCAAGAGGGCGTACATACTCTGCTCGTCAAACGGCTCGCTCTCTGCAAACTGGACGTGGATGGGGGTAAAATACGACAACGGCGGGCTTTACGTGCCGCCGGCACGAGTGTTTGGCAGGATTATAATCGAGATAAGCATGGACGACGGCGTGAGGAAGCGGCTGCCAAACTTTGTGGTGTGGTCGAGGCACGAAAACGGCGTGCTTACCACCCGGCACGAGCTCGGAGGCATCGAAGTGCAGCGCAAGTTGTTCGTGCCGCCTGATAGCAGGGGCTTTGTCATCGCGATAGAGATGCGCATGAGCAGGGGCAGCATTTTAAACAAGGGGCATAAAAAGCGCAAACTGAGAATCCATTTCATCATCGACGGCAACATCACGAGCTACGGCCTTGCTGCAGTCTCGCAAAGCAACATCACGCGCTTTGACTCTCGCAACCAGTGCCTGCACATCAGGACGGCCCACCAAAAGGAGGCGCAGTACTTTGGCACGATAGGCATAGCGCCAAAGACGCTCGCGCCGCGCAACATTCTTGTCAACTCGTTTGACAACGACATTGAACTTTCGTACGATGTCGAAGTGAGGAGCAAGCACGAGCCGGTACAGGTCGCGCTCGTAGGTGCAGGCAGCTTTACGAGCGCAAGAGGGTCGCTTGCGGAATTTTTGCACATGCGCAACAACTACAAGGAGATGTTGCGAGAGACAGAGCAGTCGTTCCGCGACTATGCGTCGTCGACCGCGGTCCTGCGGCAGTCGGGACCAAAACAGGGGAGCGATATGGCCCGGCTTTTGGGCGCGTACGAGAAGGCCAAGGCGTCGCTCCAGTACCTAAAGGGCGAGTACGATGGGCTAGGAGAGGGCATATGCGCCGGCCTGCCGCGCTTTCCAAACTACTGGGCCCGTGACACGGGCTGGTCGCTCAGGGGTTACCTTGCGATGGGAGACTACTGTTTTTCTAGGAATGCAATCGACAACTTTCTTTCGCACCAGGCAAGAAATGTGCCTGGGGTGACAAGGGGGGAGCTTCCGATGATAATAAGTGGCAAGGCCTTTTTGCATTCTACTACCTACGGCTCGGCTGACTCGACGTTTCTCTTTCCCTGGGCCATCCGAGAATACGTGCTTGCCACAGGCGACATCGCATACCTGAAGAGGCGGTGGAGGCAAATAGTTGACCTGGTCGACTGGGGGCTGCACAAGGATCTTGACAACGACGGGTTTGTGGAGCACGGATTTTCCGGCACGGCGACAAAGCTTCCGATACAAGACTCGACGTGGATGGACCACATAGACCGGCGCAAGAGTGCAAACGACGTCCAAGCGCTCTTTTACGAAAGCCTCGCGGTGGGGAGCGACCTTGCGCGGCTTGTTGGGGACGACGAAAGCGAAGAGAGGTGGACAGACAGGGCTGACGAGTTAAAGCGCATGATAAACGAGGAGTACTGGAGGCCGGATGCCGGCTTTTACTTTGACACGATAAGAAAAGACGGCACAAAGGATCCAAGCATACGGCCAAACGCACTGGTGCTGGTACTTGCCGGCGTGGCAGAGGAAGAGAGAGCGAGGCTCGTGGTGGAGAGGCTGGAGAAGGACGATATAACTACCCCGTGGGGCGTCAGGACTCTTTCAAGCATCGACTCGAAATATCAACCCACGCTCTACCACGACGGCGCAGTCTGGCCGCTTGTGACAGGGTGGATGGCGCTTGCAGAGCTACGTTTAGGCCGCAGGGAGCAGTCGTACCGCTATGTCAGGATGATGGCCGACAGGATACTTGAGGAAAATGGCATGTTCGCCGAGACTTACAGGGGCGACAGGCCGGAGCCCTTTAACTCGTGCGTACTGCAGGCATGGTCGGTCGGCATGTATGTCAGGGCATTTCTAGACATGGTCCTCGGCATGAAGGTTGACCTGGTAGACAATGCCATCCACATCAACCCGCAGATCCCTGAATCGTTAAGGGCAGGCTGCGGAAAGATGGAATTTTCCGGCAACCTCTATCATTACCACGCTAAAGGCATGCCGTCCAAATTTTCCGTTGCAATCGACGTCGAAAACCAGAAACTGTCCGTTGACTTTGGCAGTCTATCCAGAAAGCCACGGGTGGAAAGCTCCAGCTACAGTGTGTAAGCACACATGGCATTCCCTGCGGCAAATTCTGCAGGCTCTGCAATCAGATATGGGTGCGCATGTACGCTGGCGGACATCTGGGACTGATTTTTCCTATTGTAAAGGAAGATGGATGATGGAAAGTGTATTATTATCATCATTCAGAAGTGCCAAAAGCCGCATAGTCACTGTTTGTTCCCATTATCTTGCTAGTGCCTGCATCAACTAGGTATCGATACCCTCTATTACCACTTGCGTCATCAGAAGTAGAAACAGCTACCTGCCAAACGTACTTGTTTGAATAAATTTCCTTCAACTTTTGGTCAGTGGAATATAGCGTCATTTCTGCAAGCGAACCTTCCTCCGTGATAATCGCATATCTTGCTTTATTTACGTGAGGCATTCTCGCCCGCGTATGCTCTTTGGAAAAATAGGCTGCATCTCTGGTCGGTTCTTTGTCGACTTTGACCAGTGCTAGATTGATTGCTTTTTTTTCTTTGAAATTGCATGGGGATTTTTGAGTCGCACTGTTTTGTTGATTGAGCGCAATTGCGGCAAGTATCATGCCTAGAGCAGATACAATAAGAAGCAACCAGATAGGAGTGCCTTTCCTTAGACCCGGTGGGCCGCCGTCCGCAGCAGACAAGAGCGCAATTCGGTATATTATTTGCCCCTTGATTAGCTGCCTACGTCTCAAGCAGCCGTTCGAATTATGGGTTCAATTCTGGTGCGCTAGGCATAAATTAATCTTGGCTGCTCTTGAGCGCGAGAGAGAAAGAGGAGAAATGTTTATGCTCTATACGCCCCAAACGGCAAACAAGGCCCTGCCAGAGGTAAAGCGCATGTTTTCTGCCATTGTCGCACAGAAAAACCGGGTCATGGTGCTCGAACAGGAGCTGCAGGCCATAGTCGTCGAGGGCAGCGATTTTGAGCGCTATATGAATAAAAAGCAAGAGCTGAACACTGCCGTCACTGGCCTCTACAAAAGGATTGAGGCGCTTGAGGCTACCGGGGTGATGCTAAAGAGCGTAGACCAAGGGCTGCTTGACTTTCCCTCAAAACGTTTTGATGAAGAGGTCTGGCTTTGCTGGAAGGCGGGTGAAGACGAAATAAAGTTCTGGCACGGCAAGGACGAGGGATTCATGGGCCGAAAGCCTCTTGAAACCACCGGCGTAATCGAGCCCTGAATTGGGGGTGAGCCTGTAGAACACTTTCCAATCGGGGAATTGGGGATTAATAGTTGGCAACGTTCTACAGGCAATAAACCTTTGTGGTATGATCTTTAAAAGATATAATGCCCTTAAGGGAGAGGGGGGGGGAAGATCTGGACATATGTAAAAGATATCAGTATGTAGACCCTACGTGCCCTGTCCTTCTATCACCATCATGGTGAGGCTGGACTTGATGCCGTGGTGGCCCCGAATCTTGCCGACTGCCTTCTTAAGATCTTCGTCGTTCGATGCGTTCACTCTGGCGATAATATCATAGACCCCAAAGACGCCCTTTACTTCCGAAACGCCGGATATTGCCTTTAGTTCCTTGATAACGTTGTCTTCAGAACCAAGTTCGCAATTTATGAGAATGTATGCCTCTGCCATTGGTATGCTTGCAAGACTATCATTAATATGCTTTTTAGTTTTCAAAAAACATACTAGTCCCCGCCCCTATTTCATACTACGTAGTTGTCGTCACTGCTCTCCAGCTGGCTCCGCGCCATACGCATCAGGTTCCTACTCGCATCGGTCATAGCCGTATCAAACGGCCTTGCGATTGCCTACTGGAAGTTCGGGGCTATCAACCCGCTGTACGCCGGCCTGACTTATGCCGGCGTCGCATTCCTGCACGCAAGCGTCGACCTGCTCAACGACTACTGGGACCACAAGCGGGGCATCGACTCGGTGACGACGAGGACCAAATTTTCCGGCGGGACGGGCGTGCTTCCTGAAAACATCCTTGCTCCAAAGGCAGTCTATGCTGCCGGAGTCATGTTCCTTATCCTAGGGGTTGCAGTTGGTGCATTTTTTGTGGCAATACGCGGAATCACCATCGCGGTCATACTAGGCTTTGCTGTGGTTGCCATATACTTTTACTCGACTTCAATCGTCAACTCGGGCCTTGGCGAGCTGTTCGTCGCCATAAAGGGTGCAATGATAGTGCTCGGCACGTTCTTTGTGCAGACTACGCTAATCGAACCTGCTGCTATTTTCATCGGGGTCATCGTAGGCCTCTTATCTGCCACCGTTCTTTTCGTCAATTCGTTTCCGGACCACGATGCCGACAGGTCAAAAGGTCGTAGGACGCTTGTCATAGTAATGGGCAAGCGCGGGGCCGCCAAAGCGTTTCCTATTTTCATCATAGCAGCATATGCCCTCATAGGCGTAGGAATTTTCCTTGGCTTTACCAAGGTCTACTCGCTTGCCACCTTTGCGTCGCTCCCATTTGCAGCCAAGGCCGTGAGCGTAATGCGCAAGGATCCCAAGACTGCGCAAGAGTATGTGCCTGCCATGTCAGCAGCAGTGACATACTCGCGCATAACCGGCTTTGTGCTTGCGGTCAGCTTGATATTGTCCCAATCTTAGAGGCCTGCGCTTTCTATAAGCCGCGTCAGCTCGTCGTACTGTTCTACAAACATCTTCCCCTTTGCCGTGATAGCTGCAAGGCCGCTCACCCGGTGGATCATGCCCTTCTCCTCAAGCTCTGCAAAATGGTTCATCATCTTGTCGTATGAAAGCCTAGTGGAGTGCTGTACATGGGTCGGCCTTGCGGCTTCGTTGTGCGCGGCATCCTCTTCGATGGCGCAGAGGATCTCGTAGAACAGTTGAAGTTTATGCCTCTTTTCTTGCTTCAATCTCTATCCTCCTCTTTGAAGTCGCGCTGTGCATGACATATGCAAAGAGCAAAAGGCCTCCCACCCTTGCGGCTATCGAGCCTGCAAATGCAAAGATGCTGTTGTCAAAGTACACCAGTACCAGCGAGTACTGCTCAAGCCACAAGAGCGCAAATGCGGCAGGCACGTACAGCATCTTGACCATGCCGGACTTCGCGAGCGACGACACGGCGTTTGTGAACACGTACGCTAATACTACCATGTTAAATACGCGCATGTAGAGGCTAAAGTCGGCTAGCCTTGCATAGTTAAAGTAGGACTTGCCCGCGATCTCCGAAGTTGGCAGCAGGAAGGGCAGTGCCACCATGATAAGCGGTAGCACTATCATGCCGATATCCTTTAGACCGAGGCGGTGCCTCTCCTCTTGCTCACCTGCATTCTTGAAGTAGTATGAAATCGCAATGAGCGCGATGGCCTCTGATTGAAGCGCCAGCTGCAACCAAAAGAATGCAGGGTATAGCAGGGGGTCTGCATTGTATGCAAAACCAGCCTGCTCAAACGCAAATGACGTCGCGAGAAAGACGAACCCTACCGGCAGGCCGAGCAGGTATCCAAATCCTGCAAACCTGTACGAGCGGAAAAAGTACCACGATATGACGAGCGAAAGCGCGACGGATGCGGTTGTGAATACCGCACTGGCAAATGGCGTTACTGCAGGATCCAACAACACGTACGGGTTTAACACGTTTGGATCCAGCGGCATGATGTTATGTGCAATTGTGTATAGCTCAATTGCGAAGATAAGGGTTGCTCCCCTGAAGGGAGCGTTTATTATTGCCGAAGGGGCTTGCAAGTGCGTGTCATCATCATCCTCTCACTTTAAGGTGATAGAGGGCTACGCCACGCCAGAAGGAACTTCCAGATATGCAATCTATGGCGTGTCAAAAAAAGGCCTGCCCCCGGCGCATTTCCACAAGTTTGACGGCCTGCACCTGTCAAGCATCGGCATGGGTACTTACCTTGGCGGCTTAACAAAAGAGGATGATATCGCGATGGAAAACGCGGTGTACGAATCGGCGATGTCGGGAGCCATAAACGTCATTGACAGTGCGATAAACTACCGCGCCATGAGGTCGGAAAGGAGCATCGGCAGAGCGCTCTTGTTCCTTGCAAGCGAGGGCAAAATATCGCGTGATCAGCTTTTCATATCTACCAAGAACGGATATATCACAAACGACGGCGACTTTCCAAACATCGACGTGATAGAATATCTGCAAAGAATGTACATAGCCGCTGGCGTCATTACTGCTGACGACATCAGCTCCGGCTACAACGTGATGAACCCAAACTACCTTGCCAAGTGCATCGACAAGTCGCTTGCAAACATGCACCTTTCTACTATTGACCTTGTCTATATTCACAACGCATTTGAGAGCTGGCACAAAGATGTCGACAGAAAGATGTTTGCAGAGATGCTAGCTAGGGTTTTTGAGTTATATGAAAAATATCGTAAGGCGGGCAAACTTCGCTACTATGGCATGGCCACTTGGACGTGCTTTCGGGCGCCAGAGGGCGAAAAGGAGCACTTTACACTTGAAGATGCGGTCAGAATAGCGCACCAAGTCGGCGGTCACAGCCATGGCTTTAGGTTCATCCAGCTCCCTTACAACTTGGCATATAGCGAGGCGCTTTTGCTAAAGAACCAGTCGGTGACAGGCTCTGACGCGATGATGACGATACTCGAAGCTGCCGGCAAGCTTGGAATAGGTGTGTTTACCAGCGCACCCCTGTTCCAGGGGAGGCTCTTGCAAGCCCAGATACCAGACTATGCAGGTATCACCGACAAGGTTCCAAAGCTCGTACAGTTGATGCGCTCAAGCCCGTCGGTGGTTGCGTCCCTTTTAGGCCAGAAAAAGCCGAAGCACGTACAGGAAAACATCAAAATCGCCAGCATCCCGCCGCTGACAAAGGAAGAATTTGCACAGGCAGTAGACATCCTGATGCACAGAAGCTCATAGGGAGAATAATAACAATGATGACGGTGTGTCTGGCAAGGAGCTATTGTACTATAAAAAAAGTAATCTGCAGAAAATCATTTCAATTATGTATGGGAGACAACAATTGCAGATATTATATGGTTGAAGAAGTGGCAGGCGGCACCGGCCCAAAAAGGGTCATCGTGGGTTTCAAGGAAATCAACGTTCTTGAAAAATCGCTATCGCCTGTGCAGCTGCTAGAAAGAGTAGGGCTCGACCCTCTCGAATACGAACTTCGCTTTCCAAACACAGAGGAGCCGATAAATTCTGGTGAGATCTTGAAGATAAAGGACGGGATGAAACTAGATGCGGCAGTTAAACCCCGCTAAGTAAAAATTCTATTTCACATCAATAATTTGCGCGTGTCTTTTATTTCTCGGACTGTTGATTCTTCTCTCCATCTGATGCTGTTCGTTCTGCAGCAGCCTTTTTTCTGTTACGAGCCAGGTGTTCACTCACAACATGGCAAAAAAGCCGTGGCAGGATATTGCCGGTCACTTTGAAATTTCGTTGTAGTATTTGTAGCAGTGCTGTCGTCCTTTGAGCCTAAAATGCTGTTTCTCGTTTCTCCTTGTGAATGCCAGGGTAGCCTCTTCCTATTTTCGTCCCTGCCTTCAGAATGGTTACCAACAGTATTGGTCCCCATACACAAGTATACGACGCAGCAATACCATTAAGAACAGTTGGCACAGCAAGATCAGTCCTTCATGTATCTGCTGCAACCAATCTACTCTGATCAGGGTTTAACCTGTGCGTAGGTCTTGGCTCCGGTGAAATCGATTGCCACACGTGGCTCATTTCCTACAAACCATGCATCATGTCCCCGGGGAACCAATCCTGTATCGCCGGCTGAAAATTCCTGTTCACTCTCATCGTCCATCTTTACTCTCACCTTGCCAGAAACTATGTACATCGTGCGGGATTGCTTGCTAGAATCTGTCTTGACGATGGGCTTTACAGAAGTGGACCACTTCCGCCCAGGCTCAAATGTAGTCTTGCCTATTGTTGCCTCCCCGAGATTCGTCACGTCGATTTTTCCATGTTCGAATTTTCTTGTTTCGTCCGGGCTTGACATGATTTTTGAATTTCCACTACAGTAGTCATTGCAGAGATATAATGCAGGTCTCTGAAATCAATTGTGACAATTTCTACTTGTCATTCCTTCTATAGTAGCTGGTACGAAAAATTGTAGCGTCATATCTGCTACGAATCCCGGGTAACGACAACTATGAGGATAAAAGATAAAAATTCTGCTTTTTTCTACAACAGCGTTGTCAAAGCCAGCGACAGACCCGGAAAAATACAAACTCGTGACTGGAGACTCTGTCCGCGTCATAGCATCAATTAGGGCAAAACAAGGACAGCAAGAAGCGCTAAAGCGAGTCTTGATGTCGCTCGTTGGGCCTACGCGGAGCGAGCCGGGATGCATAGCCTACATATTGCATCAGGATACAAACGACGTTTGCCATTTCATGTTTGACGAGATCTGGGCAAACATGCAAGCGCTGCAAGAACACGCTGTCAAGCCCTACATCCGCGCGCTTTCACAACAGTTGCAGGGAATAGTGTCTTTGCCACCCTTGGTCGAGACGTTTTACGAAGTGTCCTAGAAGCACAATATTCTCGAAATTGCGCTCCTTGTGAAATATGAAATGTTTCCTAGTCTGCATAGTAGACTATTTCACTGGCTACGGCGTCACAAGGCGTCAGATGTTTGCAAGCAGTCAAAGCAATGGACCATGTTCTCCGGGTTTTGGGCGGGTTTTAAAGTTCATATACACAGATGAGTATACATATTGGTAGCAAAACTTTGCCTCTAGGACAATAATGATTTCTGAAAAAGCCTACGAAATGCTGAAGAGGAGAAAAAGGAAAGATGAGTCGTTCACGGACGTAATACTGAGACTCGGATCTGAAAAGGGAAGCGTTGCAAAACTGCTTGACCTTGTGCGGGCAGAGGATTTTGAACCGATCGGCCCCGAGACCGCAAAAGAGATGAAAGAGGCTAGCAGCGAATTCAGGATGAATTCCAAACTACGTGACGCAAAGCTCCTCTGATCCAAAATGGTATACTTTGACACCGACATTCTGATAACCTACCTTCAGAAAGACATGGACGCGATAAAAGAGCTTGAAGACCTGAAGACTCAAGACGACCCAGAGGTTGTCACAACTGCAGTAAATGCCGCGGAACAGTGGTGCGGTGTATACAGGTCCAAAGAAGGGCAGAAAGAAGCTGCCAAGGTAAAGAGGCTGCTGGATTTGCTTGAGCTTATCCCACTTGATCGCGAGTCTGCAAGGATGGTTGGTGAGCTGGATGCGGCCATATAGTCAAGTTCCCTAGGCGAATCAGTCCTTCTTATTGCGAACATTGCCATTGCCAACTATCAGCCCTTAATTACGAAGAACAAGAAGCTCGTTGACCGCATACCTGGACTGCTGATAGAAGGGTGGTAGTGAATATTTCTGGTTAGAAAACCAACATCGTTAATCAAGGGCGTGCACACGCCCTGTCGCGTGCCGATAAGGAGCAGGAGAGGATATACGGCAAGCGAGCTACAAAAGAAGAACTACAAAGGAGATTGCAAGCATGGCAGCAGCTGGCCTTCCGATGACATGATTGCAGAGCAGACAGGAAAGTCTAGGACAACCATGTGCAGATATCTTGAGACGCCAAAAAAGGAAGCATGAAAGAGAGTACGTGCTCATCAAGATAGACGAGTTTATGGCGAAATATCCTTCAATAGAGACATTTGCAAATGACATGCGCACAAGAAAGGATGGCAGGCCAATCCGGGTATTGAACGGTCATCTCTTGCACCTAAAGACATTGTGCGACACGCTAAAGCTGTGCAATTGCCTCTCTAATGCTTTCTCCGTCAGCGGCGCCGGGCGTCTGCTCCAAGTATTTCGCTAGATCTTCTTTTGCGCCGGCATTGTTGCCATTCTGCATCCTTGCTACCGCCCTGTTCTTGTATATCGGGCCATAGCGTACAGGATTGATGCCTATTGCCTTAGAATAGTACGCCTCTGCCAGGGAATAATCCTTCTTTTTCAGGTAATAGTTGCCAAGGCCCCTGTATGCAAGGTAGTAGCGAGGGTTGATCTTGATGGCGCGTTCGTAACATGGCACCGCCTGATCAGAACCCTGCTCGTTGTAGATGCCCGCAAGCTGTGACCAAGCCTGCGCATTTTCCAAGTCTGCCTCCGTTGCCTGCCTCAATTTTTCCACTGCCTTTTCGGTCATGCCTTGCTGCCTGAGACGCTCTGCTTCAAAACATGCCCTGTTGGTTTTTGCATATTCCAGATCCTCGCTTTTCAGGAGGTCTTTCTGCAGGTCTGCAGGGATCAGGATTATCTCTGTCATGTCGTCCTGTTCCCAGTCCTGCTCAAACTTTGATTCCGGAATCGCGCCAATTGTATCTGGTTCTGGCACGTATGTCAGAATCCTGCGCTCGTCAAGGTCATATCCTGAAACTACCGTAGCATGCTGGAAGATGTCGTGGATGCCCGGCATAATCACTATCGGCGGTACACCTTGGTCGATCCGTTTTTTAATGTCCCTAAGCGAGCCCTTGAAAACATGGCATGCAAGCCCGCGGGCTTCCGCAGTCTCTATGCCGTCTATCATCATGACCGTTCCCCTTGGCGCCTTACCCTGCGGTCCATTTGCCGATACGGAAGATGATGACGATGACGAGGATAGCAGCTCTTCGCCCCAGTATTTTGCGACGACGTTGATGGCAAGTGGGAGCCGCAGGCTTTCCTCATGCTTGCTCACAAGTGGGAGTAAAATAAAGTGCTCTGGCTGCGACGGAGAAGGGGATGATTCCAAACTACTGCCTTGTGCCAACCCTTGCAGGGCAAATAAATCATTCTCTGCTGGCAGTAACTGCTTTTATGCTATTTTTGAAAACCTTTCAAGGAGGTCAAGGCCATCCGGCCCGCTCTTTTCAGGATGGAATTGGGTGCCATAAATCTTTTTCTTTCTGTGTGCAAAAATCTCGTGGTCGCAGTATCCTGATCCTGCAAGGCGCACAAATCCCTCAGGCAGGCGGGCTATGCAAAAACCATGGCTCTCGTACACAGATATGACATTTTTTTCCGGGACGAGCGGGCATGGCGCTATCTGCGTTATATCGATCTGTCCATGTAAGTGCGAGGGCATCCTGCGTATGGAGCCTCCAAACGTCAGGGCGATTATCTCGGCGCCGTAGCATATCCCAAGCAGCGGCACGTCGTTATTGTGGCAATGCTTCACTATTTGCGAGTTTGCGGCGTTAATGGCTTGGTCGTTTCTGCGCCTTCCTGACAGGATTATCCTTTTGCATTTTTCCAGGTCATGACGGGTGACCTCGGAATATTTCTTATAGATGCGAACCGTACCGAGCCTGTCAAGGCATGCAAGTATGTCCTGTGTAAAAGGCGACAAGTTGTCGACTACGAGTGTAGGAGAGGTTGATGTTGGCGCCATATATCATCTGACCTCTATTGAGATATAGTGGTTCTCGACAATCCCACCGGAAACCTTGAGCACGCCAAAGTTTACAGTGTTCCCGACCTGCCACTCGTACACTCTTCCATTGTCAGGCGGGTTGTCCTGTACGAACTTGGTTATCGCATCCTTTGCCAGTCCGAAATCCGTCTCAGCCTTGTACGTGACCCCTGCCTCTCTGAACTCCAGCGGCGCCGAGATGGCGGTAGGCTTGACGATCTGCACGCCGGTGTCAGAAAAGGCGCGCTCTATTGCATTTATCCTGTCCTGAACGTCCGAGGCCTGCGCCACCGGCGCGCCGCCGGCGGTGCTGGTATTATTGTTGTTATTGCCCCCTATCGTTGCCGTTCCATTTGCTGACGTTGCTCCTCCTGCCTGGCCCGGTGAGACCGCGGTAGGCTGCTGGCCGGCAGCCTTTAGCAAATAGTTCTCAAATGCCTGCACTGGATCGTCGCCGAGCCCGACGTTAAACGTGCCTGTTACCGACGCCCCGACGACAGCTATGGTTCCTATCTGCGACACGACTCCTCCAGAAGTGTTTGCGGTGTATACAGGTATGAAATACACTTCTTGGTCGCCTATCCTGTACAGTATGTTCTCGCCTACCCTTGGGTTGCCCTGCAGCAGCGTCTTGACGTTCTTGTATTCTTTGTCTTTTTCCAGCGCCTCACGGGCAGCCGAAGGGCCTATCAGCTTGGTGGCCGAGTCGAGCGGAACCGAGTAAAACGTCATCTTGCCGAGCGTAGGCAGATCATTTTCCACTATCATGTACCCGACAAGGTTCTTTGTAGTCGACCCACTCAGCTCCAGCGACTGGAACCCTACAAATTGCGGGCTGCCAAACCCCTGCGGCTTGGTGATGATGTAGTATGGCGGTATGTCATTTGAACCGTCCTTTGGTATGTCGTAGAACTGCCTTGCCTCGATGAATGTTTTTGGGTCCGTGACGTGATAGCGGTTGAACTTTGATATCTTCCAGATGAACATCTCCTCCGGATAGCGGATCTGTTTGTCAAGCCACTGCGGGACATCGCGAGTCGCGCCTAGGCCCTTGTACTGATCATAGAATATATTGGAGAACTCGTCCTTTCCTGTCACTATCACCTTGACGCTGCCGTTGTACGTGTCAATGAGCGAGTATCCTACCAGCTTCAGCATGAAAGGTGAGCCCCAGGGCACATGCGACGTGTCAAGCGCTGCTATCATAGGCATCAGCCAGTACGTGTTCTTGCCGTCGGTGACTGGCACAACTCCAACCTTGTGGAAGATGGGCGCAACCGTATCGTCGCCGCCAAACGCAAAGTCGTACACGAAATACGGGTAGAGCATGTCCATCCTGTCGTGTATGTCCTTGTACCTCATGATGTGGATAGGAGTGTCTGGGTACGACAGCATAAAGTTCGGCTCAAACATCCAGCTGATAGTCTGCGGCACGTCGATGCCACCTGTGCCGTTGTAAAAGAACTGCGAAACCTCGTCGCTCGTGGTTCGCCCGACGGGGTATGCTGCCCAGCTGCGGGAGAACAGCCCTTCGTCTCCGCTTTCGCCGTAGTAGATGCGCTCCTGTGGAAAGAACTTGTCTTCGTTGACCACGTTCCCGGTATCGGCCTCTAGCATCTTGAAGCCTGGGTCTGCGTGCGTATAGACGAGATGCTGGTTGAACCACTCTGTCCCGCGCGCAACAGTGTCCGGTAGTTTTGGAGTCGTGTCGCCCGTCCAATACATCGTGCCGGAAAAGCGTAGCATGTCTGTGTCTGCAAAGACAATGTCATTCCTCTGGCCCAGCTCCGGCTTTAGCTTCAAGCTTGCCGCCTCCTGATCCCACAGACGTATGTTGTGGAGCGTGTCGCTGTTTGCGCTCACTATCTCCGGTATATCAGCCGGCGCGACGGAAGGCGGTTTGACGTCATAGTTTACGACGTTTATCTGATCGAGCTCGGCGATGTTGCGGTTGACCGCTACTTCTTGAGTGATGTATGGCCCCCGCCACTCAACTTTCTTGGCCTCTGCTATGCTCGTGTTCACCGCCACTATTGATCCGACGATTGCAATAACTGCCGCGACCGTCACAAGCCGCAGGTATGCGTGCCTCTTGGGCGGGAAGATGATGACGCGGGCGCGCCTCTTGTCCAGAAACCCGTAGAATATGAGAGCGGCTCCAAGCGCAAGGGCGCCGACAATGACGTATTTCGTGTTATAGTCGATGTCTTCGCTGAAAAACATGGTGATGCCTGCCCAAAAGATGGCAGCGCCTACGATCACCTCGACTGTCGATATATACGAGAGAAACTTGGGCTTGTGCTCTGCGGCATCCGCCATGTACTGCGAAACGATGTTGGCGGTTCCTGATGCGCCCACGTAGATGAGCAGCCTTGCCCCCACCGCGCCGATGAGCGCAGGCATCAGGAGCGCTAGAGCGGGTATTGCGGGGATTACGTTTTGCTGCGCAAACGAACCATCATCATTGGCGGGCACACTTGCAAAGGGGATGGACAGGATGGAGCCGATACTTGAAACCCCTATGTCATTTCCTTCTGCCATGTATGCTAAGGCCATGCCAAAGCCGATGTTGGCAAAAAGCGGCGCCAGGATGACCACCTTTGTCATCTGCCATAGCCCAAAGCTGAGTGGGCTCATGTGAAAGTCAGAGTAACGAAAGGGCTTTGATGGCGCCTCAAAGTCGCTGCTTCTCTTAACGAACCTGACTATCAGGCTTATTAAATACCAGACGATGGAGTGCCGGCTTGCGACATTTACGCGCACGAGCGCTATCGCTGCAAGGACAAGCCCTGACGTTATCGAGTAATAGAGCGTCTTTGAATAGACGCTTCCAAATTCTGTCAGGTTGAGGAACAGGTTCACCGCCTGGTTGCTGGCGACCATGAATATCATGATCCCCATTGATGCAAGGATGCCCCACTTGATGAGCCTGCCAACATTGGCACGGGGTGCCTTGTCCTCACCGCTGCTGTACGTGTCCCACAAGCAGCATGGAAGTATGCGTTTGGGTCTTATAATGTCTTGTCAAATCGCGTCTGCAAGGCCCTTACAAATGAAATATGCCGCCGCATATGCCGGAAGCTCCGCAGTTTCCTTAGAAATGTTATAGTTCTCACCCTTTAGCCGCACCTTGGCGTGCGATGCCTTTAACCTTAACTTCACTCGGGAGTCGCCGAGCAGGCAGGCGTCGGTAAAGGGGTCGAAGGATTCCAGGTCGCCGACCCTCACTTTTGCAAGGCCGCTCTTGCTGTTTAGCGTGCCGGGCATGCGGAAAACGCGGTGGACGTCGGTTGTGACCTGCGGGTCTATCCTTACGCCCATTTCTCTGGTCATTGCGTCAAGTTCTGCCCTAAAGCCCGCATAGCCCCCCATTTCCTTGACGATGTTTGTCAACCGTATTGTCGAAGAGGCGCCGTCTATCTTTAGCTTGTCGGCCACCTTCTTGCGCCACCCACAGCCAAGGCCACTCTTTGGGAATTTGACAAAAGCAAGATCTCCCCCGCCACCTGGCGACCTGCGCACCCCGACGCTTTCTGCCAATAGGCCAATCCCAGTAAGGTATCCGACCAGGTCGGAGCGCGCCTGCGAATCAAGCGGCCTGTAAGCGTCGTCTTGCACGTGAAAGTGAAAGCCGTTGTTGCCTGAAAAGTAGGTATGGATATTTTCCCTGTCGATGCCCAAATCGTCATTGAGGAACCCGTACAGTCTCTTTGCCTCCTTCTTTGAAGCCTCGATGCACCTGGAACAGGGGACGATGATGGCATGCTCTACCTTTTTGCTGCCGCATACGCTGCACGAATAGTCTTCCTTGTCTGGTGATGATGATACTGATGATGATTGTGAAGGAGGCGGTGAGACGTGGCCACAGCCCGCACAGACTGGGTACGAGTGTGATGGTACGCAGGGCAGGCGCAGATCCTTGCCGTCAATATCAAATATCAGGTCAGCGCCGAGCCATTGCTTTTCCTGCATTGCAAGAGTGGGAAAACGATAGAGCGCGTTAGAGCAGTACACATCAGAGGGAACCTGTGTAATGAGCGTGGCCACCAACTCGCCCATGCTTTTAAAGGATAGGTGCCGCACCATGCCGTAGCCCCCAAACTGCATGTAGCCAAACTCGCGCTTTTCCACATCGCTTGGAGGCTCGATCATCTTGGCGTGCTTGAAATAGTACTCGCGAAACATGGCTTTTACCGCATTTGCCGATGACGTTGGTGAGGACGCCTTGCTCATTTTTCTTGCCTTTCACTTCTTCTTCTTTCTGCCAAACTGCACAGGGTTGATGATGCCATTGCAATCCGCCGTCGCAAAGCAGAGGTTCTCGTTGCGGAGCTTTTCGCACGACGGCACTGAGTATTTCGTCTTGCTGCCTTTTGACCCTGAAAGGTGCTCGACCTGGTATCGGGTGATGCGCTCATTAAAGTCCGGCGCGTTTTTGAACATCTCTATTATATCGTCTATTTGCTTGCCTATTGCAAGCATGTAGGTCGCAAGCATGAGCCGGGCAGAATGCGGCAGGTTTTCACCCTTGCCCATGATCTCAAGGGCATGCTTGACGCATGGTGGGTAGTCAGACACCGCATAGCTC
This sequence comes from Nitrososphaera sp., assembly GCA_035547955.1. GTDB lineage: Archaea > Thermoproteota > Nitrososphaeria > Nitrososphaerales > Nitrososphaeraceae > Nitrososphaera. Next base: position 22,806 of record DASZTR010000173.1, read on the forward strand.
CTGTACTCGTAGCGCGGGGCAAGCTCCGTCCTCATTTCCTCTACTATCTTACTTAGTGATTGCGGGAGCGCCGGCAGGTTCATCGCCCTCACCCTGCTGGTGATGAGCACCGCTAACTCGCTTCGCACCAGCCTCACGGTCTCGTCGGCATCAAGGAATACCTGACCGCCCTGCACCAGCCTGTTTATCATCTTCCATTCCTGTTCGTGGAAGTGCGACGAGCGCGTCAAATAGTCGGTTACTCTGACCTTGAATAGCCGGCCGTCTTC
>DASZTR010000174.1:0-4007 GCA_035547955.1 Nitrososphaera sp.
GGCATCACCGAAAAGATGCCTGTTGTGATATACGATGACACGTTTGGGGCACTGGCAGCTAGGGTCGCGTGGACGTTCCAGTACGTCGGCCATGCAAACACGGCGCTATTAGAGATGACGTTTACGCAGTGGAAGGAGCTCGGCCTTGAGACCGAGGAAAAGCCAAACAAATATCCTCCCTCGAAACACCCTCTTGCCATAAACAAGGACATGTACGCGGACGCGCCTTATGTCGAAGCTGCGCAGTCGCAGGAAGGAAAGCTCCTCGTAGATTCCAGGGAGCGCCTCAACTTTCTGACAGAGCACATACCAACTGCAAGGAATATCCCCTACACGATGCTCGGCTCAAATGGCAGCATACTGCGAAAGGCAGACGAGCTAAAACGCATGATAGAAAACCGTGGCATCACACAGGATTCAGAAATAATCACATACTGCGGGAGCGTTGGTACGCTGTCGGGCCTTGCGTATTATGCGCTAAAGCTTGCCGGCTACAACAAAGTCAAGCTTTACCCCAAGTCGTTCAAAGAGTGGAAGGCACTTGGCAAGCCCAAGGACGAATTCAAAGAAGCCAACTACTGGGATCTCTCGGCGGAATAATGATAATAAGCAAGCTAGAAGGCACACATGTACCGTTCCATCCACAATTGCCAAACGAAAATAGCAGTAACAAGAAGAAAAGAAAAAGAAGGCTCATAGTCTGCCTTACAGGCATGCCAGGGGCAGGCAAGTCCACCGTCGCGTCCCATCTCAAGGAAAAAGGGTTTACGGTGATAACGATGGGTGACGCCGTAAGAGAGGAGGCCAAGAGGCAAAGTCTAGAGCCCACGGATGCGAACCTTGGCAGCATGATGCTGAAACTGCGAAAAGAGCTTGGCCAAGGCGCAGTGGCGCACCTGATACTGAAAAAGCTGGAACGGGATCGCAATGAGAACAACCTAGTAATAGACGGCATAAGGAGCATCCCTGAAGTCGAGGTGCTAAAAAAGATAGGCGAGGTCAGGCTGCTTGCAATACACGCATCGCAGGATACAAGGTTCAAGCACCTGACAGAGAGGGCCAGGTCTGACGCGCCCACAAACCAAGACGAGTTTGCAGGAAGGGACAAGCGCGAGCTGTCAGTCGGCATAAGCGAAGCAATCGCGCTTGCCGACGAGACGCTCTCAAACAACGAGATTACTATCGACCAGCTGAAGGACAGGGCGTACGCGATTGTAAAGGTGTGGCTTGCAGAAGCGGCAGCTGCAGAGGATGAGGAGGAAACGGGGAAGTGAGGAAGCCCCGCGTTTCGTCGCCCATCGAGGTAAAGGCAGAGGCAGCAGTAAATCCGTCAGAGGATCCGCAGAAGGTCATCAAAGCCATTGACACGGTAATTGAGGGGTGCTCGCCCGAGTTCCGCTATGGCAGCCGCGTCATCGGCAGGGCGATAGGAGACGAGCGGCCGCTGTCTATGCTGTACGAGCAGGTGCGCTCTAGGTCCGCCATGGGCGTGTTGAGGAGGATGCTCCTTGACAATCGCGCAGGTACGAGCACGTGGTTTTTGCTCAACAAGCAGGCTGCGACTGCAGGCATTGCGGCAATAATTGAAGACGAGCAGGAATCTCCCCTTGGGCCCATCCGCGTCACGATAAACTGCGAGGAGCTTGACGTCCTGACGGACTGGCTGGCCCCTGAGAAATAGCAGAGGAAAAACTCTTTTACCCCCACCCCTGTATCCGCCTCTATGGAAGCATACTGCGTAAAGTGCAAAGCCAAGCGCGAAATGAAGGATCCAAAAAAGATTACAATGAAGAACGGCAAGCCAGCCACTCAAGGCACCTGCCCAAAATGTGGCACCAAGATGTTCAAGATTGGCGGATGATAGAATCTACATACACACATACATACATACATACACATAACACGTCATCTTTTTTGTACGCTTTTTATTTTTCTTGATTCATTCTTCTAAGGTATAATAGCCCATTGCGCGTGACCGTGTATGCGTGTATTTCCGACGATGATAAGCATAAAGAGCCTTACCAAGCGCTACGGCAGCATCGTGGCCGTAGACGACCTGACGCTTGAGATCAAGGAGAACGAAATATTTGGACTCCTTGGCTCAAACGGCGCAGGCAAGACCACTACCATCCACATGCTCGCCACGCTGCTAAAGCCCACCTCTGGCACTGCCACCGTCAACGGCTATGACATAGTAAGGCAGCCGGCCAAGGTGCGTGCAAGCATTGGCATCGTATTCCAAGCGCCAAGCAGCGACGACATGCTGACGGGCTACGAAAACCTGTACGTCCATTCGCTGCTGTACAGCGTCCCGCATGACACCAGAAAAAAGAGGATAGACGAGGTGCTGGAGCTTGTCGGCCTGTCTGAGAGAAAGAACGACAGGGTAAAGACGTATTCCGGCGGCATGAGGCGCAGGCTGGAGATAGCAAGAGGGCTATTGCACAAGCCTCGCGTGATGTTCCTTGACGAGCCCACGCTCGGGCTCGACCCGGCTAGCAGAGAGACGATGTGGAAGTATGTGCGCAGGTTGGTCGATGAGGAAAAAGTGACCGTCATACTAACCACTCACTACATGGAAGAAGCTGACATGCTCTGCGACAGGATAGGGGTGATAGACAAAGGCAAGATAGTAGCGCTTGACACGCCATCTAGGCTAAAGGCCGCTCTTGGGGGCGACATCATCAAGATCAAGACGAAGGTAAAGGACGCTGACCGGATTGCAGAAAAGATGGACATTGTGCAAAAGGCCGAGTTCGTCGACGGCACCCTGGTGTTGTCGGTCAAGGACGCCAAGCGCAGCCTCCCTGTTCTGCTGCAGAACATCGACGCAGAGCAGGCCGAGTTTTCAAGCCCTACTCTGAACGACGTATTTATTCATTTGACCGGCAGGAACATCAAGGAGCAGGCTGAAGGCGGGTTCATGGAGAGGTATGCCCAGTATGATGATTGACGAAGGAGTGCAGGCCCACCTTGCAAAGGTGTACGCGATATGGCTGCGCGAGTTCAAGGTGTTCTTGCGAGAAAAGAGCAGGCTTGTTGCGTCGACGTTTACGCCCATCTTGTGGCTCTTTGTAATCGGATCAGGCATCGGCTCGGCTACTAGCGTCAGCGTCGCGCAGGGCCATAACGACTACCAGCAATTCATATTTCCAGGGATTGTCAGCATGTCCATAATATTCACGTCGGTATTTTACGGCTCGTACATCATTTGGGACCGTAAGTTCGACTTTTTAAAGAGCGTGATGGTTGCGCCTGTAAGCAGGGGCGCGGTGTTTGTAGGCAAGACGCTTGGTGGCATGACAAACTCACTAGTGCAGGCGCTCATACTGCTTGCGATTGGAGCCGCGATAGGCATACCTCTGACTCCGCTATCGGTGGTGCAGGCAATCGCCGTCATATTGCTGATGTCCTTTGGCCTCACGTCTCTCGGGCTTGCGCTTGGGAGCTACATGTACAGCCTCGAGGGGTTCCAGATGATAGTGAGTTTTGTCGTATTCCCACTGTTCTTTCTATCCGGCGCACTTTTTCCGCTGGACAACCTGCCGGCATGGCTGTCGGTGCTCACGGCAATCGATCCTGCTACGTACGGCGTAAGTGCTATGCGCGCGACTATGCTCGGCATAGACGCACAGAGCGCGGCATTTAACTTTGCAGTACTGACGGCATACACAGGAGCGCTCGGGCTCTTTGGCATCTATTCCTTCAAGCGAATGAAAGCAGTGTAGGTTTAATAGAGGTACAATCCAGACTGACACGCGAAGGGGCCATAGTCTAGCTTGGCAGGATGTCAGCCCGGGGCGCTGGAGGTCGTGGGTTCGAATCCCACTGGCCCCACTTACGTTATGGGTTCAAATACTAGGGCCACCCACAAGAGAGCACATCGATAATTGTACGAACCTTCACCAGAACAGTAAAAGAGAGTGATTTCTAAGCACCGTGCCAGCAAAACTGGCAAGCTCGCTGATGCCCTCTAAAGTTCATATATTCATACCGTTTCATTATTA
>DASZTR010000175.1:0-7360 GCA_035547955.1 Nitrososphaera sp.
CAAACTTCAGCTTCTGACTGGGGGCAAGCACGACTATTGGGATGTCCTTGCTCACCGGCTTTACCATCTCGTCCTCTGATACCATCTCGCCGGAAGTGACGACCTTGGTCTTGTCGGTGGCTTCTGCATCCAATACCAAAAGTACCCTGCACTTGGCGCAACCAAGTGTGCTGCCGCAGTCGCACTCGTGGGGCATCACGAACCTGCCCGGGTCCGTCCTGAGCGGGATGAGGCCGAGGCGGTGGGCCACTGCTTCGTCGTGCATGACCGACGAGTTTTCAAGGATTACCACGTCGTCGATTGCAAGCGTCGGTACTTCACTTATGGCAAGGCGCCTGAGCGCGTTTACGTACTGCCTTGGAATATTGTTAAACTTGACAACGATCCTGTTATCTGATTTTTCAACAACTTCGACCGAAGGAGAAGCCAATACTTCCGAAAGTTCCCAAAACGTCCTTAAATATCTACCGAAACTTGCAAAAAATATCTGCCAAAAGGATGGAGGTCTTGACACGCATAAATACGTCTTGATTCAAGAAAAGCCGTAACACATATGACGGACAACAAGTTCACAATAGTTCGCCTTGCGATAGAGGGCGACAAGTTTGAGCTGCTGGTCAAGCCGGACCCTGCCCTTGAATATAAGCTTGGAAAAAGGGCGGACGTTTCAAGCGTGCTTGTTTCCGACGAAGTCTATTCTGACGCAAACAAAGGCTCCCGCGCTTCAAGCGAGAAGCTCATGAAGCACTTCAAGACCACCGACCCTGCAGAGGTCGCAAAAGTGATACTTGCGCGCGGGGAATTGAACCTCACCACGGACCAGCGACGCAAGATGGTCGAAGAAAAGCGCAAGCAAATAATTGCCTACATCAACCGCAGCTTTGTGGACCCCAAGTCGCACCTCCCACACCCGATTACCCGGATAGAGGCCGCGATGGAGCAGGCCAGGGTCAGCATCGACCCTCACAAAAAGGCAGAAGACCAAGCCAAGGACGTGGTGGACGCGTTGCGCGCGATCCTGCCGTTGAAGTCGGAGACTTTGAAGCTGATAGTGAAGGTGCCTCCTCAGTACGCGGGCCAGTCCTACAGCGTGATCAAGCCCGCCGGCGAGTTAAAGGCAGAAGAGTGGCAGGCAGACGGCTCACTCCGCGTGGTCATCGAGATGAACGCCGGCGCGCGCGGGACGTTCATTGACCGCCTCGGCTCGGTTACAAAAGGCACGGCTGAAGTGAAAGAAGCGTAACATATACCTTCGAATCGACGCGGCTATATGTGACAGCTTTTACGCATGCCTAGGTATTCGTTATCATCATCAGCAGCATTGTTACCAATGCCATTTTCACAGATTTGGCGCAAGGAAACCCACAGCCTTTAGACATGGTGGGAGGAATTGCGCCCGTAAATGCATGAATACCGGGCAGCTGATGAACAGTATAACTCCGAGGCCAAGGCAGTCTGCGGCAGGCAGAGAAAACGGTTTTAGAGTCTCTATGAGGAGGAGAAGCAGCGGTAACAACAACATTGCAAAGGACACAGATAGGGCTGACGTTGTTTTATGTGTCTCAAGCAGCCTGTGGTAGCGCCACTTTTTTCGGCAGTTACAAGCCCATACGCTTTAGCATTGGGTACTTGACACCAAAGGAGTATGCGCGGGCGCGCCGCGCAAAACGCGTCCGCAGCGAGCTTGGCAGCAGCGATATAGTAGCAGGCGCTATTTATGGTACAGGATACAGGTCGAACAGGCGATCTTACGAAATATCAAATTATGTCCTTGAGATGACTCCTTCAAGCTGCCGTGACGGCGGTGCAGGCACAGAAATACGTTTCGCAATGAGAGAGTGCTCGCTTGGGTCCATGCTTGTTGCCCATAGCGTGCGCGGTGTCTACGCTATCTTGTTGGGTGACGACCCCGACGAGCTGGCGCTCGGCCTGCAGGACAGGTTCCCGCGTGCCGACCCGGTTGGAGGGGACACAGGGTTTGAGTGGCTCGTCGCAAAGGTGGTAGGCTTTGTCGAAGCGCCGACCCTTGAACTCAACCTTCCTCTAGAAATTCGCGGAACTGCGTTCCATCAGCGCTTATGGCAGGCGCTACTCAAAATCCGGGTCGGCTCGACTGCGAGCCATGCCGATTTCGCAAACCACATCGGCGCTCCACGCTCGGTCAGGGCAGTGGCCCACGCATGCACGGCAAACGTTTTAGCGGTGGCGATACTATGGCACCACGTAGTAAGGAGCGAAGGCTCGCTGTCTAGCTATCGAGGGGGCATAGAGCGCAAACGCGTATTGTTGGAAAAAGAAATAATATAATAACATGAAAAAATATAGTGGCAAGTTTCTAGTGAGCCGGGTAAATGGGTTATTATATAAGTCGGATATTATTATTGCCCACAAGGAGAAGAAATAATGGAATGGAACAGTCGTTTTATGACGGGCTTTGCCCCGTGGTGAGTTTAGCGAATGAATGACGTGCGCAGAAGATACGTTATCCCCGGCGACAAGATAGTCGAGGGGAATTACCGGCCGTTAATGAACGTCGTCCGGTCGGGGAATTCGCTCATCGCGACCCGCATTGGTATTGCAGAAGCAGGCCGTGACAGCGTCAAGGTTATACCACTGTCTGGCGTCTACATACCACGCGTAAACGACCTAGTGATAGGCAAGATAGTTGATCACACTTCGCTCTCATGGGAGGTGGACATCAATTCGTGCTTCTCGGCTAACCTTCCTGCATCCGACGTCTTTGGCAGGGACTTTTCGCCTGCAAGGGACGACATGACAAAACACCTTGCTATAGGCGACATGATAACTGCAAGGGTGGCTGCCTTTGACAGGACACGCGACCCAATTCTGACCCTGCAGGACAGAGACCTCGGCAAGATACCCCGGGGAGAGCTCTTGAAGATATCGGCGACAAGAGTCCCGCGCCTGATAGGCAAGCGGGGCTCGATGATCCAGACGATAGAGCAGGCGACGCAGACGCGCGTGCTCATCGGCCAAAATGGCATCGTAGTCGTGACGGGAAGGAGCCCTGAAGGCATTGAACAGGCGGTAAAGGCGATCAGGATGGTGGAGGATGAGGCCCACACGGCCAACCTGACGCAGAGGATCAAAGTCCTCCTTAACGTGCCGGACGCGCCCTCAGAGGCGCAGCGGCAGGCTGCAAGCAATGATGACGGCGGTGTTGGGACTCCTGTTGTACCGCAAGAGGGATCGACCTCTGCGGGTTCTCCAGCAGCAGAAGAAGACGGTGCAGTAAAAGAAAATGAAATGGAGGTTCAAGGTGAAAATTGACACAGACCAGAAATTTGATAGACGAAAACGGCAAGAGGACAGACGGGCGCACAATAGACGAGCTGCGCAACGTCAAGATAGTCGTTGGCACCGTGAAAAACGCTGACGGCTCGGCTTACATTGAATTTGGCAAGAACAAGATTGTAGCGGCGGTGTACGGGCCAAGAGAAGTGCATCCAAAGCACCTCGCGCAGCCCGACAGGTGTGTGCTGCGTTGCAGGTACCACATGTCGCCGTTCTCTACAGACACGCGCAAAAACCCTGCCCCTTCCAGGAGGGAGGTCGAGATTTCGAAGGTCATGCGCGAGGCGCTAGAGCCTGCGCTGATGCTTGAAGACTACCCTCGCGCAGCAATCGACGTGTTCGTCGAAGTGCTCCAATCAGACGGTGGCTCTAGGTGCGCTGGCATTACTGCCGCATCTGTAGCATTGGCAGACGCTGGAATCAACATGCGCGACATCGTCGCAGCATGTGCCGCAGGCAAGGTCGACGAGAAAATAGTGCTTGACATTAACGACACCGAGGACAAGGAGGGCGGTGCGGACATGCCCGTCGCCTACATGCCCAGGCTAGGACAGGTGACTTTGATGCAGCTGGACGGCAATTTGACGAAGGAGCAGTTTGTTGAGTGCCTCGAAAAGGCAATCACAGGCTGCAACATGGTCTACGAGATCCAGCGCCAAGCGCTGATGCAGAAATATTTTGGAAACGAAACGGAGGTCAAGGAAGAACAATGAGCACATCAAAACGTTCCTCGATAATAGTGGAGCACCTGCGCAAGCAGCAGATGCTTGACTCGATGGCAAAGGGCAAGAGGATTGACGGCCGGGCCTTTGACGAGCAAAGGCCGCTAGAGATAGAAGTTGACGTGATAAAGAAGGCCAATGGTTCTGCCCGTGTGAGACTGGGCAATTCGGAGGTTATAGCAGGCGTCAAGGTGGAGACCGGCGAGCCGTTTGAGGGCCTTGAGAACAAGGGCGCCCTCATCGTGTCAGCCGAGGTTCTGCCTACCGCATCGCCCCACGTGGAGCCCGGCCCTCCAGATGAGGAGGTAATCGAACTCGCACGCGTAGTCGACAGAGGCGTCCGCGAGTCAGAGATGGTCGACCTAGAAAAGCTGGTGCTGGTGGAGGGCAAGGTGGTCTACACGATATTCGTGGACTGCAGCGTGCTAAACGCCGACGGCAACCTCTTTGACGCGACCTCGTACGCAACTGTCGCGGCCATACTCACGGCCAAGATACCGGTCCTTGAGATGCAGGAAGGCAAAGTAGTAGACACTGGGAAGACCATGCCGATGCCGGTCACGACCATCCCGATCTCTATCACGCAGGTGAAGATAGGCGACGCGATATTGGTCGACCCCACTGCAGAAGAAGAGGGCGCGATGGACGCGAGGATAACCATAACAACGTCAAACGAAGGATTCTGTGCGCTGCAAAAGGGCTACACGGGCTCCTTCACGCCGGAGCAGATAAAGAAGGCGGCCGAGACAGCAAGAATTAAAGGAGAGCAAGTCCGCGCCAAGATGAAGGAGATAACTAATTATGGCACGTAAAAAGAGCTCGACAGCCCTAAAGGGCCACGGCGTCAAGTTCGGCGCCACGGTCCGCAAGCGCTACGGCAAGGTCTACCGCACGCTCCACAAGAAGCGCCGCTGTCCGTCATGCGGCTCGCTAAAGTTCTGCCGCATCGCCTCTGGTATCTGGGAATGTCCAAAGTGCAGTTTTAAGGTGGCGTCGGGCGCGTACGACATTGACATCGAAAGCCTGCAGAGCTGAAATACGGATCAGGGTCAAGGGGCGGCAGCCTTCAAAGGCCGAATCGATTTGTTCTGCGCTAGACCCGGACCTAAAAAAACTGGAGGAAAAAAACGAAAAGCTGAGACTAAAAGTCTCCGGCCCTTCTCTTGTCTTTTCAATTGAAACAGGCGACCTTGCGTCCCTGCGAGCAAACGTCAATTCCTATCTGCGCCTAGTCGATGCTGCTCACCGATGCTTAACGCTATGATTTTATGTTAGTGTGCTTAACGTTTTGCGAATAGCAAAATGAGCGAACAGGAACTTCCGCCGTGGCTTAGAGAGCAAGTATCACGCTTACAACAGCTGCAGCAGAACCTGCAGGCGATAATGATGCAAAAGCAGCAGCTGGAAGTCGAGTCGGTGGAGACTGACCGCGCCCTTGAAGAATTAAAGAAAGCGGGGCCGGAAGACGCCGTCTACAAGGCCGCCGGCTCTGTCATGGTAAAGGCAAAAAGAGACGACGTGGTAAAAGAGCTCGAAGAAAAGAAAGAGCTGTCCGCTACCCGCGTCAAGGTGCTTGAAAAGCAGGAGGGGCGCGTCAAGGACAACCTCAAGGAAGTCGAGGCCAAGATAAACGAGATGATACGCGGCGGTGGAGGAGGCAGTAGTGGTGGACCCCCGGGGTTCTCTGGTATGGCAGGTCCAAAGCCCAAGGCCGGGTAACAGAGCTTAAAGAAAAAATATAGCCCCGGAGGGCTCTCTGCATCTTTGTGCCTGTGCGCATAGTAGTTGACGAGCGGGAGCGCCCAAGCGGCATTCCGGATATCCTGCGCAAGTCCGGCCTGGTTGTCGACTTTGCACAGCTTACCGTCGGCGACTATGTCGTTTCTCCAGACACTGCAGTCGAGCGCAAGACCGTGCACGACCTTGTTCACTCTATATACGACGGCCGGTTGTACGTCCAATGCGCGCAGCTTGTAAAGCACTACTTAAAGCCCATCGTGATAATCCAAGGCGACCTTGCAAAACTCGCGGAAATTCCGGACGACGTTGAAGAAGAAAAAAAGCGAGAAAAGATGGCCGAGCGCCTTCCTCTTGCCTTTGACGCGCTTGCGACAGTGGCGATAGAATTTCGCATACCCGTGCTGCATGCGCCGGACGCCGAGCATACGGCAATCCTGTTGGGCACACTTGCCGCAAAGGGCCTACAGAACGGGATAGCGTCAGGCCCCCTCTTGAAAAAGATTCGGAAAGAAAACTCGGCGTACTTGCAACAGCTGCACGTGCTGTCGTCCGTGCCCGGTGTAGGCGACAAGCTCGCCGCAAGGATGCTTGAAAAGTTCAAGACGCCGCAGCGCGCCCTCAACGCATCTGCGGCAGAGCTTGCGATGATCCCAGGATTTGGCCTTGCCCGTGCCCAGAGGCTGAGAAAGATCCTCGACTCTGCCGCTAAAGCAGACAGCGCGATGCAGAGAACCCTCTTTGAATAAAAGGGGAAGAATGGAAAGAAGCAAATGAAATAATATAATATGTGGCGCAAACCATCCCCCGTACATATATGCGTGTGTATATCCGTACATGGCGCTAATCATCGAAAGCAAGTGGCTTGCAGCCAACCTTGAAAACCCCGACGTGGTGATACTTGACACTCGGGGCCAGATGCCCTACCGCTTCGGCCACATCAAAAACGCCCTTCAACTCGGCATAGAGATGGTGGTGGCAGTAGCGCCAAACGGCGCCAACCTCGTAATCGAGGGCGCGCAGGCGGAAATGGTCTTTGGCAGCTACGGCATTGATGATTCAAAAAAGGTGGTGGTGTACGGCGAGCAGGACGACCCTTCCGCCGCAAGGGTAGCCTGGAGCATAATGTACCACGGCCACCCTGACGTCGTGCTCCTGGACACCGGCTTTTCTGTCTGGAAGCACCTTGGCCTGCCCGTGACAAGGGAAGAGACGCAGCAGCCTAAACCAGCCCCGTTTACGTCAAAACCACGGCCAGAAATGAGGGCCGACGCCGACGCCATCAAGTCCAAGGCCGCCGACCCTTCGTTTGTGATTGTGGACGCAAGGACTCTTCAGGAGCACATGCAGGAAAGGGTGCCGGACTCTGTCCTGCACGACTGGGAGCAAGGCATCGGCTCAGATGGCGCAGCATTCCTTTCACCGGAAGAACTTCGAAAAGAGTTTGAGAGCAAGGGTATAACGGCGGACAAGGAAGTGGTGTGCTACTGCCACTCTGGCATGAGAGCGTCGCACAAATACATGCAGTTCCGCCTTGCCGGCTTTGACAAGGTCAGGCTGTATGACGGCTCGATAATCGACTGGGT
>DASZTR010000176.1:0-4785 GCA_035547955.1 Nitrososphaera sp.
GGGCCACATCGAGTACATCCTGATAAAGGCAAGGAAGGTAGATGCCGCAAGCACACACGCGCACACCAATATATACACACGCCAATAATGTGACAACCCGAAGAAAACCTTAGATACTCCCCTGTTCTGCTGTTTTTGGCAAAACAGTATATGTCATCCTCATCCTCCTCCTCAACATCATCATCATCGTCGTTGTTGCCTACTCCTCATCTAGAACATCTCTCACCTGATCCGATATTTCAGATGCTGACAGGGTTCTTTGTCTCAAGAGCCCTGATGGCTGCCGTGGAACTCAACCTGTTCACAAAGCTTTCCGGCGGCAAGCAGGTCAATGCACAGGAACTGCAGGAAATGCTCGGGATGGAAAGGAGGCCCGTGGAGGTCTTTGCGACAACCCTTGCATCGCTTGGGCTACTGCAGAAGAAGGAGGACAAATTTTCAAGCTCGCCCCTTGCCGATGCGTTCCTGTCACGCAAGAGCCCTGCGTACATGGGAGGCATCATAGAGATGTTTGACAAGCGGCTGTACAACAGCTGGAGCCTTTTGACGTGGTCGCTTGCCAACAACAAGCCCGTCGACGCGATTAACGGAGGCGGCGCTGAGAGCCTCTTTGACGACGCCAAGAAAAACGAGAGCATGGAGGCAATAAAAAAATTCACGCACGCAATGCATGCGTTAAGCGTTGGCCCGGCGATGGCGCTTGCAAGAGCATTTGATTTTACAAAATGCAAAAGGATGCTAGACGTGGGCGGGGGCTCGGGCGTCTATGCGCTGCAGGTGGCAAAAGAGTATCCGCAAATGCAAGCTACCGTAGCCGACCTTGCGCCCGTGTGCGAGGTCGCAGACGAGTATATTTCTCGCTATGGCCTTGCAGGCAGGGTGAGGACGCATGCTATCGACTTTTTCAAGGACGACCTCCCAAAGGAGTACGACGTGGTGTTCTTATCAAACGTCATCCACGATTACGACGAGGATAAATGCATTGCTTTGTTGAAAAAGGCATACGCGAGCATCTCTGATGAGAGAGGCGGCGCCGTGATAATAAGCGAGTGGATGCTAAACGACGACAAGACGGGCCCCGTGCCATCTGCACTCATGGGCCTGAACATGATGATAGAGACAAACGGCGGGCGGAACTACTCGTTCGCAGAGGTATCGTCAATGCTCGCAAAAGCCGGTTTCAAGAAGATGGAAAAGAGGCCCCTTGCCGGCCCAGCCGAGATTGCTATTGGATATAAGGAATAGCCGCTCCGCGAGAAGGGATGCCGAGCGGTAGAAATCCACTGGCAGAAACATAGTGATGGAAAAAAGTCTGGCTGGTAAGAAAGATGCACGCAAATCCACACACCCGTACTAGGCGCTTTACGTCGATCCTTGGAACGTTTTTCTTGTTATTACTTTGCAAACGCCTTGAGCTTGCCCCTCATCTCATGGTCCTTGGAGATTGCGGGGTGAGACGGGTCCGCCATTATTATCTCGTACCAGATGTTCATGCCATCCTTGTGCAAATAGTACGAGCCTATCACCTCAAGGTTCGGGAACTTTTCTGAAACCCTCCTCTCGGCTACCTTGCGCATGCTGATGCCCTGCTTGATGTTGACGACGCCGATGTGCTTTGGCCTTCTCCCTGCGACCGGGCGCTGCTTCCTCATGCCGCCCCTGCCGACGCGCGTGCGGACGACTACAATGCCCTGCTTGGCCTTGTAGCCTAACCTCCTGGCCCTGTCCAGCCTGCTTGGCCTGTCGATCCTGTTGATCGTAGGCTCTTGCCTCCATGCAATTGCCTTGGACTTTAATTCGTCCGAGTTCTCCTTCCACATCTTTGTCCAAGTCTGGGCCATGTAGCTGCGCATATCTCTTGTACTCCTCTCCTGACTGCTAGCCCCTTATATTCTAATATATCCTCGCTAGATCACGCCACGCAGGATTTGGATGACCTTCTCTGCGATGACCGTCGATGCCAGCTCTTGCGCTTCCTTGGTCTGCGCGCCGATGTGGGGCGTGCAGATGACGTTTGGCAGGCCAAGGAGGAGATTGTTCGTCGGCGGTTCCACTTCGTAGACGTCAAGGGCCGCACCGGCAAGCCTGCCTGCCTTCAGCGCCTCGTAAAGGGCGTTTTCATCGATTATTTCCCCCCTTGACGTATTGACCAGATATGCGGTAGGCTTTATTTTTGAAAAGCGCTCGGCGTTGAACATGTGCTTTGTCTCCGGCGTCGAAGGCACGTGGCAAGTGATATAGTCGGAGCTTTCTAAAAGGGTGTTAAGGTCGGCTACAATCATGCCGGTCTCGCTAATGAACTCTTTGTTTATCGGGTACGGGTCATAGCCTATCAAGTTCATGTGAAGCGACCTGGCCATCCTGCCAATATGCCGGCCGATGTTTCCGACGCCGACAATACCCAGGTACTTGCCGGATAGTTGCGTGCCCATCAGATCTTTTTTGATCCAGTTGCCCTTCTTGGCCTCGGCGTCCGCCCTTGGTATGCTCCTTGCCAGTGAGATCATAAGACCTATCGCGAGCTCTGCTACTGCTACTGACGCGGCTTCGGGCGCGTTTATTACCCTGATCTTTTTTGCCTCTGCAGCCTTTACATCGACGTTGTCGAGCCCGACGCCTACCCTTGCTATTATCTTGGCATTGGAGGCGGCGTCGATCACTTCCTTTGTTATCTTGGTCCTGCTCCTCACCACAATGACGTCATAATCCTTGACAGTTGCAATGAGTTCATTGGCCTTGATCTCGGGCTTGAAGTCTACTGCCAGCCCTGCGCGCTTCATGCTGTCGATGCCCGCCTTGTCAATAGAGTCGCAGATCAGCACCTTTTTGCTGCCGCCACCGCTTGTTTGCATATATATGGCGCATGAAAATCTCGGTGATAATATATTGCTATTGCGGTGACGCGCAAACGCTTTTGTTTCGCATGTGCCTTCAGGTCTGGGGTTGGCGTACGTCATGCGCATAAAGGAGGGGCAACAGCAGGAGCGCATGCTGTACGCAAGGCAGTCCATGTACGTGGGCATCCGGCGCGACTGGTCGGCAGAATCGAAAATACTGCTCGTCAAGAAGAAAAGCCTGCAAGGCGATTCCTCTGTGGTAATAATCGGCTCGGCGACGCTCCAAAAAATAGTCGAGCTTGACTCCCTAGATAACACCGAGAAAAAGCTGTGCATCGAAAACAACTGGTACGGCAAGATGGTCTTTTCCATGCTCGCAAGGTTCCTGCCGGCGGTGCCTGCTTCTGAAACGCCCCTTGCAGGCAAGCCTCCTGCGCTACTGCACGGCCTTGCGATAACTGCGGACGAACTGTCTCAGATTGAAAGACTTGCCATCTCAAAGATAATCACCTAGAATCTGTCGAGGGTCTTGGGTTTGAAGCTAGACGAGCTCTTGCATCTTTTCAAAGTGTTTTATCCTGATGTCCTCCTCCACTATTTTGCATTTGCTTTGTTTGCATGCCACTCTTTTTCATGGACTGAGCGTTCAACGTCATTGTAGAACATCAGGTTGCAGAACCTGCATTTTACGGTGAGTATTTTGCGCCGGTACTTGCGCCGCTTCTTTCTGGACTTCTTGCCTCCTTTTTGTTGTCCCCCGTTGAAGGCAATGGCCGGCGCCGGACCGTTGCGCCATGCGTCATTTTGTCGCGCCTCCTGCAATTGCTTCCACCCGTATGACAGGTCAGAATGCCTAAAGCCGTCCTTCCAGGCCTCTATCCACTTTTCAAGCATGAAAGGCCAGTCGATCTGCTGGTCGTCCAGCTCGTACATCTCGTCTGCGACCTTTACGTAGTCGGAGGCGTTGCTGCTGCATGCCCGAAATGCTATCGTATCTGAAGCCAGCCTGATCGCAAATTCTGTTTCGGTAGAATTGGTCCAGAGCTGGATTATTCTCATATAAGATTCCTCTATCCTGCGATTACAGACAAGCTCCTCCTATTCAAGAATTGCTGATCGTTTGGCGACAATAGATGCGTGAAAAATCCCAAAATTCTCCTGTTTTTAGTAGGACATGATCAATGGCCGCGCATAGTTTGCTGGCAAAAACCAGACATGAACTTACTCTGAACGATGAGAGACCCAAAGATCCGCTTTGTTATTGCCACACAGGCATAGAATAGAAAAGAGGTAGAGGACGCTATATCGATACTCGCCAAGGAAAAAAGCGATAGCAAGGCCAAAATAAGGATCAGTGGATTTGCATGGCTATTATCAAACGGCAAAGATTCTCTCGTACTCTCTCTCTTTTCCACGTCAGGGAAAATCCACCGCAAGTTAACAGCCGAAGGGAGAGAGACTGAAGTCAGCAGCTAACCGTGTCGAGTTTCCAACCTTAATAACTGTAATCATCGTCCTGATAAACAAAAAAGGAGGAGGAAGATGTAGAACATGGATGGCAGCGGCATCATGGGCTCCGTATGGGCCTTCCTTCATAGCCCGTTCTTCCTCCACTATGGGCTGGCCGGGCTATTCCTAAACGGCCTGCTTTCCTCCGTCATCCCTATCCCAACGGAACTGACGGCTACCGCCCTCCTGGCAGGGGGGGCGAGTAAACTGTCGGTTTTCATCGTATTGTCCTCAAGTTCCGTCATTGGAGGCTTTATGGCGTACTATCTTGGCAGGACAGGCAAGACGATCTTTGCACGCCTGCACAAAAAACCGAGCAGACAAGACGAAGAAAAGAGCCACGGCCTGCTGCTGAAATACGGGTGGATCGCGATTTTCTTTTCCTCTTGGGTGCCCATCTTGGGAGACGTCATCCCGATAGCTGCCGGCGTAAAAAAGT
>DASZTR010000177.1:0-6201 GCA_035547955.1 Nitrososphaera sp.
CATAGCTGTCGACCAGCTGCTCATAGTGGCTCCGGGTCTTGCCAAGCGACTGCAGCTTTGCCTCTTCGGTCTTGGCAAGCTCTTGGTTCATCTGCGAGGCCTTGCCTTGCAGCATCATGTCGGCCATTGCAAACAGACGGAAATTCTCCTTCGTCAGGTGCTGTGACACATGGTCTGTGTAGCTATGTATGTCTGCTATGAGCGGACCGGCGATCCCGGTTTTGACGTACTCCTTGGCAGACGCGTCCATCTTTTCTGCAAGCTGCTTTGTCATTTCATGTTCAAAGAGCATCCTTGCTATCGGGCCACCCTCCCTTGGCATACCGCCCCGCTCCAGCGTCGGAAACAGAGTATCCTCCTCCTTGCCGTGGTGGCAGACGTTGGTAAAATTCTTTGTAAAGTCGAGCGCCTGCTCGAGGAACGGTTCAGGGACGGGCTTGCCTGCCTTTAGAAGATCGGCAGTCACGTTGAGCGCCCTTACCATCTTTTCAATGAGAAAGTGGTCGTTGCGCAGGGATTCTGTAGATGATGGCATATTAGTATATACGGCATTTTTTTCGGAAGAGCCAGCATATCAACATTATTGGCCGCGGCACCGACAGACTTATTGGCGCCGGCGGCAATTACCCTGCAGAATATGTTGTTTCTAGTCATCGACACAGTAAAGCTAGACTTTGTCGGGCCCGAAGTCGCGGTGGCGCAGATGAAAATGCTCCAGCAGACCTTTGACACGTATGAGGAGATGAAGGAGCAAGGTAAGATCAAGTTTTCGTACGCGTTTGCTGACTCGCCCGGTGGGATAATCGTCCTTGACGTGGCATCAAACGAGGAGCTGCAGAAGGTACTTTTCCTGCTGCCATCGATGCCTCTGGTCCAGAGGACCGTTCGACCTCTGACGGAAGTAAAGTCAGTAGAGGGCATCGTAACTGAGCTCCAAGAGATAGTGAGGTCCATGCCAAATCCGGAAAAGAAGGGCCTGCCTACTAGCTAGAACGCCGAGTGGTTCCTGCGCAGAAAGGCGAGCACCTTGTCTATGGCGCGCACATAATCAGAATGGACGTCAAGCGACATCAGTAGGTAGTACTTGTCATAGTTGTCCGACACTATGGGTATCGTGGCCCGGACAAGGTTCTCGAATTTTCCCACTACGTACTGCATCTTGCCCACTCCTGACATGAATTTGCCTCCCGAGACCGCACCGGTAAGCAGTACTAGCTGGCCGGCATATTTGGCCGTCTCTTCCTTGGTAGCAAGCGGAACCAGGCCCTCCCGATATACGGTCGCTATCAGCAAGCCGAGGTGGTCTGCAAGTGCCACAAAGCGTATTGAGCCTTCAAGCTGGAGTATACGGGCGCACAGTTCGTCATGCTGCACAGACGAAGGTACTCAGAAGGCGCCTTGTTAAGGTTCTGATATGCACATGTGCATACTCGTCAGCACAAGTTGCGTTTGATGGTAAAAATTGAATGCGGCTAGAGTACGCAAATGCTATCGACAATAGCAGACTGTTAACAAATCTGAAAATGCAAAAGATACATAATTCATCAAATTCAGTCACAGTATATACAAACTTATGCTGATCATAACAAAAACAGGAAAACGTTGAATTCAGTATAAGGCTTTATATTAGAAGTGTATAGTATAAGTGAATGGTAGTGCCAGCACCCGATACTTGACGTGGGCGCTTGGCGGCACGGAAGCAGTAAAGGAAAACAAAACTGCATCAGAAAAAGGTCTGCAAAGAAACCGCGACTTTTACGGCATGGGCTGTAACAAAGAGGTCGTTGATGCAGGATCGCCAAGCGCCGTTTACCTCATCTCTCTTTTCTTTTTGCAATGAATCTTATCGCAAGCAAGCCTAATAGCGACCTCTTCATTTTTTCCCTATGCGGCTGAAAAGATTCCGGGTATTCTGCCTTTGGCTTCTTTCCGCATAATTCACCTTTCCCATGATCATGTGCAAATCCCGCTTGTAGATTGCAAGGCCGTACGGATCCACGTCCTGTAAAACCAGTCAATGTCGGCGTCGCCGGCAGAGGATTGTATTCTCATTTTTGCAGGCCCGTAGTAAATACCGCAGCGCTAAAGAGCCTACTTTGCAAATAGAATATGCGCCCGTCAGGACAACCGCATTCCATTTTTTTTATCACAGCTCGTCCATCCCAAAAACGTGGTAACACTGGTTGCACTTGAACTTCTCCTTGCCCGGCGTGCCAGACATGACGACCAAGTCGCCCTTGGCCTTGCACTTAGGGCACTTCCCATAGATTGTCTTTCTAGCCATCGCTATACACGCACAATGTGTGGTACAACCCCTTTTTGAATCTTGAATCAAGAGGATGGCTATATGTGTGGGTATATGTGCATAGGAGAGTATGCGGGGGGGCAGGCAAGAGGAATCAAAAAAAGCACCCAGTGAAGAAAAATCACGCGTGTTTTCCAGCAGCAGCAGCCTTTTCCCACGGAAAAACTATCCAGCGCCCGTGGTTTAGCAGTTTCCCATAAGCCCCAAACTCCTGATGGTAGCGGCTCATGCAGAATACAAACGTGCAGTCAAATCCCTTCATAAACTTCGCGACCTTTTGGTAAATATCGCCCGTGTCATAAATGTCGTCTATTACAAGGTACTTTTTCCCTGCTTCCAATTGTGGCATCTCGGCTTCAACCACCTGCTTGTTGAGGACTGGAATCAGAATTATCCGGTCAATGCCAAGCTCTTCTGCCAAAAGCTTGGCAGGGATTATCCCGCCGTTTGCTATTGCCAGTATGCAATCGTATTTTTTTGCGGCCTTGCCGCGAATTTCTAAGGCAATTTTGCTAACTAGTTCCGAAATTTCTTGCCAGCTGCAGAATTCTACCCCATTGTCGCCAGACGCATTTCTAGCCTGCATGTGTGCATGTACATGCCATCAAGACCTTTCATTTAAGCGCAAGCGGCATGCGGACGTGCGCAATAGGCTGCGAAAGAAAACGCAGAAGCACTTCAGAAAAAAGAAGGCGACGCGGCATCGTGTCACAATAGTAATAGCACAGTAGCGGGGCGTGCCGGTGCCCTTTCTTTTTGCTGCGTCAGAGGCATTGCGACCGTTTCAATCGTATAGGTCACAGTAATGAATTCCCCGCTCCTCTTCTGGAAGGCAAGGGCGCTCCTGGCAAAGTCAAAGGTGCCTGACGAGATTGAGGAGTTTCCAAAGAGGTTAGGGGTGTCGACGATCCCTGTCATGTGCGAATAGTTTATCATGATGCCGTTGAGAATGGCGACCGGCGGGTGGCTGTACTCGGCGCCAAGAGCCACAGCAGGAGCGTACCTGTGCACCACCTCTATCTCTACGGTCTTGCTTGCGGTTAACGTGAACGGGAACGTGCCTCACCAGAACCTGCCGTCATCTCTTAGCGGGAGGGCAAGGACAACCCCTGGTGAGTCAGGTGTCCAGAAGAGTGACCGGCACAGGAGGAGCAGACAGGACTGTCTTTTGGAGCCCTACTACGGGGCTACTGATCTGCTGCTGTGCAGCAGACGCATAACCCGCCGCCATCGCCGGGAGTGCAACTAGTATCGCCACCATAACGAAAGCTGCTACATTGACGGCTTTAGCCATGATACAGAATTTCTTTGCATTGTTCTTGCATTTGTCGTCGTTCGTGTTGTGGTTTATTGAAACATATGCAAGAAGGCATTAGGAAAAAGGGCGTGTCGATACATGCTTTCGAGGGCAGGTAAGCAAAGATGAAAAGAAACGGGGGCGTGCAGATTATTTACACGAATAAGTATTTTTACGCACGGAGCCCGGTTTGTTACTTTGCGTACGCGCTGGCACGCCGGTGTGCAGGCGAGCAATACCCGCAATAGTCGGTATTTGGCCTGCTATGGCAGATGCATTCGCACTTGCCGCTGATTGTCTTGTTGAATTTTCTCACTGAGAGTAGGTGCGTTTTAATCTTATTTAAGTTAGCATGCCAGATACTTGATTTAGAGACGGAAAGCATCAAGTACTCCGTTGCCATACACACCATCCACGGCGATGAAGAGTCTAGACGGACCTGAACCAAGATGATGTGTTTTGCACTCGGAGCCAAAACCAATTCCACCTATGTCAGAGTTTTTTAGATTCCGCACGCCATTAACTACCATCAGAGAATAAGTCGATGGGCCGCGACCATAGGAGCAGCAATGATAATTCACTTGCAGAGAAGTGCGCCAGGATTGCCGCGATTGAGGCTGAAAAGGCTGCTGCAAGAGGCACGTTTGGTGTAGGGGGCCTCTTGATCGAGAACAGGACAGGAAAGGTGCTGAAAAGAGCAGCGAACAAGGCCATCACAGAGAGGAAAGATGCTGCCATAGATCCTACCGCGCACGTTGAAAAGCAGCTTGTGGACTGGTACTATTATCATTATTGTTGTCATTTACCCAAAAAGGATGATGATGCGGCATTGCCGTTGTCGCCCCCTCTTGATGCGGGCATGACCATAGTATGCTCCCTTGATCCGTGCATAATGTGCACAGGCGCAATCCTAGGCGCAGGCCTAAACATGATCCGCATTTCTGACGATCCAGAGTGCGGCGTAAGCTGTAGAGGCCATGATGACCTGACCACGTTGCCTGAGGGAGTGCGGCAGGAAAAGGCGGCAAGGTTCTCCGCGTTTGGCCTGCGCGGCAAGAGGCCATTTGCAGGATCGCAGCGTTCCATCTTTTCAGGGAGCGAGATAGACCCTATTTTCGAAAAGCGCTCCACAAGGGCTTTCAAGGCCGGCCTTGACAAGGTCAGGAGCTGCCTGAATAGGGACTGGCAAACACTAGGCAACCTGGAAAACCCTAGGCTGCTTGCCAAGAAAGAGGATTATTCTTCCCGCTCATCATACTTGGTAGAGACGTTCAAGAGGTACAACCCACAGGTATTCTCAGAAAAACACATCCTGGAGCAGGGCATGCCCGGCATCGCGCTTGGGCAGATGTTGATAGCCAAAGCAAAAGAGTCATCCACAAAGACAGGGGTATTCAACTCCGCCTGCATCATCGACCCGTTTGGGAACATCCTACTGGCAACAGGCGCAAATCCGGCAAAAAAGACCCCGTTGCTTGACATTATGCGCGGGTACTACTCGCTTGCAAACGCCGTAGGAGAGGAAGGCAGGCGGTATCTTGCCCATCCAAAACATTGCAAGATATCGATCCTATTTGGCCCGACAAGTGATCCAACAGGCCTTATGGAGGTGGGCGCCCTTGGTTCGTTCTTTGAAGGCAAGCTTCCAGAGAATACCAGCGGGCAGCTGGAATACATCATCCCAAGGCAGGACTCCTCTAGACTTGAGGGCATGCTGCGCAGCCTGCCCCCTTTTTACTCAGAGACAGTGGACCTGCCAAAGGCGATACGGCAGACGCAGGACAATGCATTGAGGGAATTGTGCGAGGCCAGAACGCTACAGAGTGCGTAACAATTGCTCATTCAAAAGGCCGCGAAGTTACTGATTTTTTACCTGAAAAAAAACAAAGAGGGAAGCAAAAAAAACAACTACGATGACGGTGGAAGTCGGGCAACAGATAGTCTTGTATTGCTTCCGCCTATACAGCTCTGCTTGCCATTGCAGGAGCCCTTGCGACCCTCGCAAAAAAAATGGTCAGGCCTATCCACGATACGAGCTGGAGCACAGTCAGGAATGCATCTGTTGCGCCAGTGACATAAAGACGGGTGAAAAACCCTTCAAGGACCAGCTTGGCGAGTTGGTCCACAGCATAGGCAAGGCCGACGACTAGCACAGCAGGATGCTTTCTTTTTGTCACTACCCAGAACAGGATAATTGCGGCGCTACCAAGCAGCCCAAACAGGCCGCCTATTGAGCCGTATACGAGAGTATTGTGGGGCACCCCGGCGCATACCGTGTGTCCCCCCGTGCCGTCTATCCAAAGAGAATAGTCAAAGCCTGCTGCAGAGCACACCAAGGCGTGACCGGTCTCGTGAAGCAGGCTAATAGGAACCAAGAGCGCGATGTACAATATGACAGACCACTGTATCACGCTGCGGTTCAGGCGCACCACCGGTGTAAAAGCTGTCATAACTATTGTACTGCCTGTTCGCGCCGGCGGCCAACCGACTGCATTGCAAAGCCACTGAAGACAAGGCCAGCTGTCAAAGCCATTGACACCGCCAGTTGTGCAAGCGGGACGTGCAAGATCAATCCACATGCAAAGGATATGGCGATGCC
>DASZTR010000178.1:0-13806 GCA_035547955.1 Nitrososphaera sp.
TACATGTGCGCAACCTGCAGGAACATCCAGTCGTTTCTCCTTGAAGCGCCAAGATCACAGTAATAATATACAAATCATGAACTCTGGAGGGCCTATCCTGCAGGAAAAAGTATACGCTAACGCGCGTATACATATACACACACGCATTTGTTTGTGCACCACATCTCATAGCCGTACATTTTTGTTCTTGACAGGAATTTTTCAGCCTAAAAAAGTCATGTGGCGGCGTTCTAGCGCTGCGCGGAAGGAAGTTACAGCTGCATAAATGAGACTTTTGCTTATCAAGCCGGTATATGCCCTCTAACTGCGTGAGATACGCAGGCTTGAAAAACTTGCAAAAGGCAACAATTGCAGGAGGGGCAATGGCGGCGGCAGTAATAACAATAGTGGCAACATTGGCGCTCTTTTTCATACAAGGGTCTGAGCAGGTCGCCCCGGCACTTGGGATAGACGAGGACAATAACAATAACAAGGACGCGGGCTACAATAATAATAGCGCAAGTGTCAACCCAGTCTACAAAGCGGCAGCAACGGCTACCAGTCTTGAATGCCACAGAGACGATTCGCCACCGCCTGCAGAGACGACGACTACAACAAAAACGGTGGTCATCTCTGCCAAGCTTGCAGACAGATCCGATGGCCGCGGCATCCCGGACAAACAAGTGATATTTACGATTCTACCAGGGAACCCCGTCGCCACGTTGCCAACAGATGCCTCTGGACAGGCCAGCATATCTCTAAACTCGTCTGAATTTAACGCTGGAAGGCATACATTGTTCATATTTTTTGACGGCGACAGAGGATATGAATTTTCGTCGTGCAGAATAGACATAATGGCACCTCAAGCTCCTGCTGGCGAAACTGCTTTGGCAAATGGCTAGAAAGAGAAATAAGGACAGTCCTACAATTTGTTGCCGTGTTGTTTTTATCAGGTTCTGAAGATAGATTTTCGTTCTAGAGTAACTGTCTGCTACCTGCCAAGGCGGTCAAGTATAGAGCGTATGCATCACAAGGAAGCACCAAAGCTGGCGCATACGTTCACCAACCCGCATGGCCATGACAGATTAATGCTGGCTAACTGTCGGGGTTGAAAATATTGCATTCATAGTACATTATCAGAGTGAGTAATACCAGATATGTGCTCCATACTAGGATACAAAGGAAGCAAGGATGCCGCTTCGCTGCTCGTAGGCGGTCTCAAGCTCATGGAATACCGCGGGTATGACAGCGTTGGGATAGCCACCCTCCATGACGACAAGATAGACATTGCAAAGGGCGTCGGAAGGGTCGTCGAGGTCAGCAAAAACTTGGCGATGGAGAGCATGCACGGCACGACAGGCGTGGGGCATACAAGATGGGCCACTCATGGTGGCGTGACAGACACCAACGCCCATCCGCATTTGTCTTGCGACGGCAAGATCGCGGTAGTGCATAATGGCATAATAGAGAACTACAAGGAGCTTAAGGAGGAGCTGGTTGCTGCCGGCCACACCTTCAAGAGCGAGACAGATAGTGAGGTAATCGCGCATTTGTTTGAAGTGACAAGAAAAGGCGGCAGTAGTAGTAGCAATGACGACGTCAGGCAGGCTGTGCTTTCGGTGTGCGGCAGGCTGCGGGGGTCTTATGCGTTTGTGGCAGTGTTTGAAGACGGGACAATAGCGGGGGCAAGGTGGGAGGAGCCGCTCATAGTAGGCATTGCAGATTCTGAATATTTCCTTTCAAGTGACGTGCTTGGTTTCATAAAGTTCACAGACAGGGCAGTATTTCTAGAGAATGGCGACATTGTGGTAATCGACGGTAAAAAGAACCTCCAGCTTTATGACGTGGACGGCCGGGCGGTAAGCAGGGCGGTGTCGCCCATAGCGTGGGAGCTGGGCGCCGCCGACAAGGGCGTGTATGCGCACCATACCCTCAAGGAGATAAACGAGCAGGGCAGGACGATAACCGGTGCGCTTATCGCAAACCGGCAAAAGCTGGGCGAGTTTGCGCGTATGGTCTCCGCTGCCGGCCACGTGTACCTGACAGGAAGTGGCACGAGCAGCCACGCCGCGATGGTCGGCAAGCAGCTGTTCTCCAAGTTTGGAAAGATAAAGTCAGACGTGATAATTTCAAGCGAGTTCCAGTACGCGCTAGACATGATAGATTCCGGCTCCGTCCTGATTGCCATTTCGCAGAGTGGTGAATCCGCTGACGTTCTCCAATCGGTCAAGAACGCCAGGCAGCGCGGCGCAAAGATCCTGTCAATAGTCAATGTTTCAACGTCGTCCCTTGCGCGTGCAA
This sequence comes from Nitrososphaera sp., assembly GCA_035547955.1. Taxonomy (GTDB): domain Archaea; phylum Thermoproteota; class Nitrososphaeria; order Nitrososphaerales; family Nitrososphaeraceae; genus Nitrososphaera. The sequence goes on from DASZTR010000178.1 coordinate 2,281, forward strand.
GCGACCTGTATTTGGACATCGGCTGCGGGCCAGAGATTGGCGTGGCCGCGACAAAGAGCTTTACTGCCCAGTTGGCAGTGCTGTATTCCATAGCAGATCAGTTGTCACGGCAGCAACAGTTGCCGTCGGGTGACAACAAGGGAACAACGACAATGACGACGATATTATTCCAGGGAGGCGACGACATTGCCCATGCAATAGACAAGGCCCTTGCGCTATATCCGTCGGTAGCGCGCGTGGCAGAGGTCCTCAGCACGGTCAACGACATTTATTTGCTCGGGAGGTTCCTCCACTACCCGATTGCGCTAGAGGGCGCTCTGAAACTAAAAGAGCTTGCCTACGTGCACGCAGAGGGGATAGCTGCAGGAGAGCTCAAGCACGGTCCACTCGCACTCATGGACAAAGGGACCCTTGTGATCCTGATAAATCCTACAGACAACACGTTCATGGACACGCTTTCAAACGCGCACGAGATGAAGGCGAGGGGAGCCACCATCGTTGGCGTATCTGACCAGAATAACGAATTGTACGACTATTGGATCCAGCTGCCAAAGGTACAGGACACATTCTACCCGCTCGTAGAGGTCATCCCACTGCAGATACTCGCATACTGCATGGCTGTCGGAAAGAAGGTCGACCCTGACTACCCGCGCAACCTAGCTAAGTCGGTGACGGTCAAGTAAAGAAAACACCGAATAACGAGAAATGCGATAATGGCTCACAGCACATAGGGCAACAGCAAAAAAATATGCTGCTAAAGCGAAGAGATGTCATCGCATTAGGACAAGAATGTCCAGACCACCAGCTAGCAGCACAGGGTAGTAACAGGGAGTATAGCCAACATCACCACTAGGGCAGCACGTGTTTTTTTCTTTCAAGAATCATTCGATAGGCAACGCACACAAAGTGAGATCGTTACAAAAGTATGCGCGCATATGGAATATACAAACGTTGTGCTCACGAACCGTTGTATATTTGCACACATACATACACGGATAATCATCCGGTTTCATGGTGGGTGCATCATTTTGTCGGCGGCATGGCCTCGATCTGCTCTTCGATTTCAGAGAGTGCCTTCCGTATATAGTCGGCTGTGATAAGCGAAGGTATTTTCAACTGCATCGACGCAGGCAGCATCGCATTTGCTCGTATGAGTAATGAGACTTGCCTGTCGATGTCGGCGTCATTGCGGCATTCGGAGATAAGGCGCTTTACCGAATCCACCAGCTCTTGCATAAGTACGTGGTGGTCGCTAACGCTCATTATCATTATGACCGGTTTGTATGGATAAAATGAGACGTACGTCACAAAGGGCACCAGGGTGATGGAAGAGGCGGGCAACATAATGACAGCAGATGAGGAAAGAATTCGAGGATTATCCGTGCTGTTGACGTGTTCATTGATATATTCTGTTTGTGTCTGACAACCGGGCATTGTGCCGCCATCATCATTAACAACAGTGACAGATCACAGAAAGGGGAGAAAAGCAAGGCCGCAGACTAGGGCAGGGCAGATGTGCAGCAGAGGGACCGCATGAAACGATCATTGTTATCATCATGGCGGGTCCCATCATTATCAGTATCATCATATTTTATGAAAAGAAAAAGTTGCGGGGCCAGCTCCAAAAAAAATTCCAGAGTTAATGTCGAGTGGGCTTGTGCCGGCCTTTGCCCCAGCCGCCCATCTAGGCGTGCAAAGGGCAGTTTGACAAGAGTCCGTAGATGTGATGACACCATCATTACCACCACCGGCAGATGCCTTGTTTTCATCATGTTTGCTGTAATTCTGATGTTGTCTCTGGAAACCGGCAACACCGGCTATGCGATAATTTCTGCAAATGCAGCGTCAGCGGCCCCATCCTGTACAGCGCTGCCGATTGCAAAAGTAGAAGCATCAGGGAGCGAGATAGGAAATGTGCCTAGTAACATAGCCGATGACCTGCCTGCCACCAAGTGGTCGTTTTTTGGCAAAGGTTCATGGCTGTCAATCGACCTGGGCACGATTGCAACCATCTGTTACGTTGACGTGTCGTGGTACAAGGGAGACGTGAGGCAGAACACCTTTACAATATCATATTCTTCGGATGACAAGACGTACACTCAGACTTGGTCGGGCAAGAGCTCTGGAAACACTTCCAGCTTTGAGAGGTACGAGTTTGCCGGCGGCAGCGTCAATGCCAGGTACATAAGGGTCACAGTAAACGGGAACACCGACAACGACTGGTCTGCCATCACGGAAATCAAGGTGTACGGCGACGTTTTTTCGGTGCAGGATACCACCAAGCCTTTCATAGAGGTGGACCAGCCCATAAACAACAGCAAAATAGTCGCGGCCTCGACTGCCACGGTCAACATCGAAGGGACGGCTACGGATTTTGGAAGTGGAGTGAGGATAGTCGAAGTAAGGACGGACGACATGCCATACACCCCTGTAATCCCTGCCTCTCCAAAAGACTGGTCATCGTGGTCGCAGTACCTTACGCTTACTGCAGGGACGCACGACATAGTGGTACGCGCGACAGACAACGCGGGCAACCAGCAATGGGAAGTCATGGCAGTAAGGGTTTTGCAGAAACTAGGCTCGACAATACTGGCGGCAAGCCCCCTGACGCCAGAAGACAGGTTTGGCATCACCGAGCTGTACCCAAGCGCTCTTGGCGGGATTGAATGGACGTCAAAATGGGACGATGGCAACCCCAGGCAATTTGGCAACACAGTCGACCCCGGCGACAGCTGGTTTGAAACGACGCATGGCATAGGTACATACACCGTCGACGGCAAGGATACACTTACGGCATCAGGCAACTTTACTAGAATGTATGTGCACGACCCTTCCAACATTAGGCAATGGTCGGAAAACCTAGAGATAACGGTGTACGTAAAGAGGATAAATGAGACGCAGCTCGTAGACTATTCCGGCCTGCAGATATTTGCGCGCACAAACCATGGTACAAACGGCAACGAAAACAGGAACTTTTGCGACGATAGGGGGTACGGCATGTTGATGCTCACCGACGGCAGATGGAAGCTGGAAAAAGAGACGGCCCACCACTTGTCAAATGGCTACGTCGACCTTCCTGGAGAAAAACCTTGGGATGAGCTCCCAAGAAGCACATGGGTGGGCGTCAAGTTTGTGTTGCGCAACATGGATAACGACACAAAGGTAAAGTTGGAGCTGTACAGGGACATGACTGAAGGCGCCAATGGCGGCAAGTGGGAAAAGATATACGAGTTTACAGATAATGGCACGAACTTTGGGGCAGGATATGGCGCCTGCAAGCCCGGCGTAAATCCTGCTCTGCCGCTCACCCACTCGCAAATAGACCCGACCAGCGAGACAAAAAAGCCGATGCTTTCTGTGTACGCAAGGAACGAGTATGGGACTATGGAATACGCCAATTTTACCATAAGGGAGATCAATCCGCTCCCATGAACCCCGTCTGCGCTTGCGCACTACTTTTCTGTGACTGCAGGACGATATTTGGCTAGCCACAGTTGCGGAAAAAAAGAATGTGCAGCATCACCGTTAGGATATTGTGTACACGTGTTTGTGTCATGTTAAAAAAAATGATAGAGAGGCGAAGCAGCAACTGAAAGTTGCATTTATGTGTGTACATGGATTAGCATTTCTTCTCTGCCGCCCAGACTGCAAGTTTTTGCTCCTCATCTTTGAGTCTGTCCCAGCACCATGTACGCGTCGTCGGATATGGAGATGAACCATGAAGTGGAATACGTCTGCCGTTACGTGTTTGCGCCATCAAACGGGTCTGCCGCGTCGCGGTCGAGGATCAGCGGGATAAAGTCATCCGCGTCGTCCCCGGCAAAAGTTATTCCTACCCTATCTCCGGGCTGGATGGTATAGACGTCGGTGCCCGTCAAGAAAAAGACATCGTCAGCATAGATTGATGAAATCGTAGTAACCTCCTTGGTGCCAAACTGTTTTTTCACGGTCAGGTCGTGGTTAAATATGCCCACTTGGGCCCTTCCAGCAGATGCCCCGTTCTTTCTGAGCTTCAGCGTTATCTGGTCTATTGTCTTGCCTACAAGCATGGAAGTTGGCCAGACAAACTGCTCGTGAGCCAGCTGTGCGGCAGAGTACATGCTCTGTCCAGAGGACGCGGTAGAGTCTGACATTTACGTCGCGGGGAGCATTACAGGGTTGAAGCTATAGGCTTCGGTGTCGATTGTCCTAGGGTTACCTATAGCGTCTTTTGCGAAGAACTGGAGCATGATAGTGGCAAAGATGACGAAAGGTGACAAATAGACGGTGCTCGATAGGGCTGGGTCGGTCCCGTCTGTGGTGTAGTTTGTTATGGCAGGCTCGCTTGCGGTCAAGGCAACAGACTGGGCAGAAGAAGACGTTCCGCAGTGTGGATAGACAGAAACTGTGGGCGCAACTGTATACACAACAACCGTTCGTGCTGCACTGTACGGGGTTGCGTTGCCTGCCCCATCTGATGAGCTGACCTTCCAGTAGCATGCGCCATCAGGCGACGGAGTGGCAGACGATAACGTGTAGCTAAATCCTATGAGGCCGCGCTGGTCTATTATGATAGTTTCGGGAGAAAAGTCAGGGCTTGAGGACGCCGCGAGGTCATAGGTTATGACCGTCGACGACATCGCATCCTTGGTCTGCGACGAGCCAAACGTTTCAGCGACGCTGTCTATAGCCGTACCGTTGGATGTCAAGAGCAGATGAGGGGTTTCCCGAGGCATCGTGTCCACAACCGTTACTGATATCGAGGTCTTTTTTCCAAACAGATTCTGCAGCTTAGAGTTTGCCATGTCCTGCGTGTCTTGCTATTCCTGCAAGCTGAGTGTTTCATACGGCACGTGGTTCCACCCGTGCAACACTGTTTCAACCAGGCCAGTCGCCACTCCCTCCCTCGCTTTGTCGACTATGGCAGGATCGTCTCCTATAAAGTTCATCACCACGCCGACATCAAAGTTCTCGTCCCTGTCAATGAACTTGTCGATGATGGTGACCTGTACTGGAACTATCCAAAAATCCTGTATGTCGTCAAGACGGAATCTCACACAGTTGCACGCATCGTTATCATCATCAGACAGGGCTGCTGCATGAATTGGTGCAGGTGTGGAGACAAAGAAGCCCACAGAAGCAGTGGCCATAATCATCATAGCTGATGTAGCCAGAAAAAACGTCAGACGCAAGGTTGATCAATGGTGGACTAATGGCAACTACGACCCATCCGTCAACTCTGTCATAGCAGCGTCCATATTCTATAGACGCTCAATTTGTTCTAAAAACTGCTTTCTGTTTCTATTCGTGAATAAAGCTTGATGGCTCATTATCTTAATGAATAAGATATGTATTGAATATATGATTCTCCTAGAAAGACAACCCCATTTTATCACATCTAGGCAGAAGAGAAAGTGTGTACAGGGACGTCCTCGAACATAACTTCATGTGCAATAGTATGCCGCAGGAAAACAAAGACTGGCATTTTTGAGAAGAGTGAAAGCTGCTCAGCAGCTTTTTTGGAGAGTGCGTGTTTCACAAAAATTATTACGCCTCCCGCGATTGAATAAATTTTTTTGGCGGTAGAGCACTACCGCTCTGCTATCCAGTTGCATCAACATTATTTTTTTCTTTCTTGCTCAAGCGGAAAAAGAGGAAAAGAAAAGGTGGGGGAGAGAGAGAGGATCGCGTCAGCCTGTAGAGGAAGGGTACCTGTTGTCGCGCACAGTGTTGTCAAGTGCATTTGTGTCAATCCTGATCCTGTCAAGCACGTTTTCCGCCACGACGTTGTTTACGATTGTGTTGTCTGACGACCCGTCAAGGATTCCGACGCCGTACTTGTTGCCGATTATGGTGTTGTTTTCAACGGTGTTGTTGTAACTCTGTTTCTGGATGAACACTCCGTATTTTTCGTTGAAGCGGACGACGTTGTCCTTTATCAGGCTGGAGTTGGTGAGCCAGTGAAGCCCTATGCCCTCAACGTTGTACTCGACTGTGTTATTGGTGATAGTGACATGGTCGCACCAGAGTGAGCAAATGATCCCCTGATTGCCATTGTCGTGTACGTTATTTGAATCGACCACAAAATTGGAAGAGCGGGTGTGCGGGTCAAGCCCGTAGCGTGTCTGCCCGTAAATCTCGTTGTGCAGGATCTTAAAGTTACTAGAGTCTTCAGAATAAAAGCCATAGTAATTGAAGGCAATGGTAGAGTTTGCCACCACAAAGTTGTGGGCGTTATAGTATTCCAGCGCGGCGTGGGCATACCGAGTGTCCTTTAGGCCGCCGAGAGAGTACCCAAGGTGCGTTATCGTAGAGTTCAAGACGTCCATGTGCCCTCCCCTCACCACAATGTACGGGCGTGGAATGTACGGGTCTATTTCCGGGCGCGCACGGACTGGATCCCACGAAGTTACGTTTGAGTTCACAATCTTGGCGTTTCCGCGGACCTCAAGGTAGCTCGGGTTTGGGTTTTGCTCTGACGATGAGAGCAATAGGATCTTGTCCCCGTTTATTTCAAGAGTAGTCTTGTTCCCCATTATTATTGGTCGTGTGATGAGGTAGGCTGATTCTCGCTCGTCATAGATGACCGTAGAAGGGTATTGCTTTGCCAGCAGGCTCATACTCCATTCTCCCTCATTTATCCGTGTCACAGAATTGTTACGTTCGGAGATGAGTACCACGGGAGGAGGAAGAAGAACCTGCGAGTCGTCACCAGACGGCGGATTTGTGGCGGCAGCAGGCTGGTCGGAGAACACTATGCCTTTTCCGCCCTGCCTGAGCACGTCCTCAAGCACAAGTTTGTGCGTCATTATCTTGGGTGAGAAGGCAAGGACTGACGAGTCGGAGTGGTGCAGCGCGACTCTGACGAACTCTATTGCGTCGCGGTCCTTGCTTGTCTGGGCAAGAATTTCATTTTCGACGAGCGGTACTCCTCTGTACGTTGTCGGCAGGTATCCCGGTGCATGGTATCCACTCAGGTCGTCCCATGTCTTTATCGTGTACCCCTGTTCCTCTATCCTCTTGGCGACAAAGTCGTGGTCTTTTAGGAACCTCTCTTCGATGAAAAACACCGCCTTGGTCACGTTGTAGTCGTGCAGCAGGTCAAGCAGTGGCAGCAGGTTCTCCTGGTTTCCATATTGTACATAAAAGGTCAGGGTCACGGTGCTTGGCATGTTAGGGTCGTACAGTACCCGCGGGCCCGCGTTTGGCAGAGGGGATGCGGGCCCAAGCCCCAGCTGGTCCACGATCGGTTCTACGACTGGAGCGAGGTGATTTTGCAAGAAGGTGTTGCTGTCATACATCTCCTTGGCGGAATACTCGACATAGTCAATGAACTCGGCGTTTCTGCTGCTTGACACCGGCAGGTACATGTTCCATATTACGATGCCAAACGTGCTGATCAGGAGGATAGAAAGCAGGATGGCGGTGTATTTCATTCTCTCTCATTCACACTCTCTTTTTTTCATTTTCTTTTTTTCTTGTTGCCTGCTACCTACCTTGTCAGCCATGACTTGTTCCTCACCGTGAGGAAAGAGTAGTATTCCAGCGAGCTTAGGAAAAAGCCCATCACTGACCACGTAAGACGGTAGGCCCACATGCCACCTGATGCGGGATTCCGCATCTTGAATTCTGCCGCAAACAATAGCCCAATGAACAGGAGTCCAGCTATGTACACGATTGCAGACCAGTATTGGCCCTCAAGCGGGAGCAGGATGAGCGACCTGATGGCTATTACAGGCGAAAGGAAAGACCATATCATCTGCAAATAGTACGTGGCTGCTGCAAACGCGTTTCTGTCCTTATAATAGTACGGAGCCGTAAAGAAGAACACGCGCAGCCAGCTTTTCTTCCAGCGCACCTGCTGCCACATGAACTTTTTGAACCTGTGCGGAACCTCGGTGTAGACGATGGCACTTTCGCAGTACATGGCCTTCCATACCTTTTGCTTCTTGTCAAGGTAGTGCTTATTGCCGCCTATGACGTAGCTGGTCAGGTGCCTGTCGTCGCCTAGGGTAAAGTCGGCGCCCAAAAAGATGTCGTTTGCCCACTTGTCAAGCGCAGGCATTATAGCCTCCTTCCTGTATGCAGAGAGTATTCCAGGGCAGCAGGTTACGGTCCCAAAGGCGCTCTCCATTGCCTTCATTATGGAAAACTGGCCGTCGTACCACGTGTCCTGCATCTTTGTCAGCGTGTTCTGCTCCGCGTTGACCGCGCGGCCGTGCCCGGAGACGGCACCCACGTCAGGATCGTCAAAGACCTTCACCATCCGCTCTATCGCGGTCTTTTCAATTATGCAGTCAGAGTCGATGAGCAATATAATGTCCCCTTTGGCGGGGCCCGACATTATTCCCTCCCTGACGGCCTTTCTCTTGCCGACGTTCTGCGCAAGGTGTATGACAGATATCTTGTCTGGAAACTCTTTTCGCAGCGCGTCCATCGCCTGGCCGGTGTCGTCTGTTGAGCCGTCGTTTACCATTATCACTTCGATGTTCCCGTACGTCGACGCAAGGCATGACTTGGCGGCCTCTATTATCATGACAGGGTCGTTCTTGGCAGGTATGATAACGCTGACTAGGGGCTCGCGTGCGCTAAAGGAAAAGGATGGCAGGGCGTCAGCACTGCTATTGTTATTCCCTTGCCCGTCCTTCTTTTTCTTCTTGTTGCCGTTGGCACTATAAACAGGATCTTTGTACATCGTGTAGGAAACGATAAAGGAGCTAAAGACCAGAAACGTAGTAAGGAAACTGTATATGCCGAGAATCGGGTCCAGATAGAAGAACAGCATGTACAGCTTTGTGGCAATGAGTGCGCCGGCACCCGCTATGATGAGAGCCCTTGTAGCCTTTTTTCTCGCAGTGAGCTTTTGTTGCGTATGGATTTCCCTTGTGACTAACTCCATGCCCCTAAGCTGACCTCCTCCTGCGATGATTATGCGTCAAGCGTAAACAGGAAAAAACCCGGCGTGCATGCATTGGTCTACAATCAAGTATTCTCGACAATCGAGAATGCTCCCTTGTACGTGGCTAAAAGAAACAGCGTCTTGAGAGAAATCTTACGTGATGCAGATTGTCAAGCCGACGGCATTTGTGGAGAAAAAAACCCACATAATTGCGCGCAAACGGCGAAAGAGACTGGCTCTATAAGAGTACAAGTGGTATCCCTAGAAATGCAGACAGTATTACCACTGTTTTTGCCGATGCCATCTCTCCGAACACACGCACGTATACAAATATGCATACATATTCACACCTCATGACAAAAAATATAACTCAAGCAGACAACAGCAATCTCGTATAATCACCACATGACAACAGCAAATGCAGAACAAATCCTAGAGTCGCTTGGCATAACTCTCCCAACCCCGCCGGCTCCTGCCGGCTCGTACGTGCCAGTCGTAGTTAGCGGCAACTTGGCATTCGTGGCGGGCCAGATCCCGGTTGAAGCAGGACAGGTGAAATTCAAAGGCAAGGTAGGCAAGGACATCTCTGTAGAGGCAGGACAGCAGGCTGCACGGCTATGCACCATAAACGCGCTTGCCCAGCTAAAGGCGAGCCTGGGGTCACTTGGACACGTAAAGCGCATAGTAAAGATGACAGGTTTTGTCAACTGCGAGCCAGCGTTTACGAACCAGTCCAAGGTCATAAACGGCGCATCAGACTTTCTCGTACAGGTCTTTGGAGAAAACGGCAGGCATGCCCGAGTAGCAGTCGGCGTCAGCAGCCTGCCCCTTGAAAGCTCGGTTGAGGTAGAGTTTATTGCAGAGATATAGCGTGACAATAGGAGAAAAAGAGCGCAGATGGTAAGATAGTAGGGTAAGGCTTTTACCTTCCTCCCACATTCATATATGTATACACAGATACATATATCTGGTTGTTTCTTCCCGTTCTACCATCTAAGGATTACAATTATGTCATATCTTTGAATCCAAAGCCTGGATAAATTCAGCCAACCTGTCTTTGGGTATGACTGCACCGCACGCCTTGTCATGGCCCCCGCCGCTTCCACCAAGGCTGCTTGCGACATCGTTTACCAGCCGGCCAAGGTGCACCTTGCAGCCCTTCGCGCCGCGTATAGAGACTACGTACGAGCCGATATCCTCCTTTAGCTTGTAGACCATGGCCGCTGGCTTGCCTGACGAGCCAAGGACAAAGTTGACTACCATGCTTGACGATAGTTCGACGGTGCTCGGCGCATGCGCCAAATTGTCCAATTTTACGATGCCGGAGCGTATCGAGTCAACCGCGTTTGCCACCTTTTTTGCATACCTTTCTGCCAGCTCAAAGCCACCCTTGACATCGTGGGGGTACTTGCCCTTTGACAGCGTGTCGACTATTCTAATCAAAAAGTCTTCGTCCTTCTGGCTCGCAGAAATCATGTATGAAAGCGATGTCGCCTCAAGCATGAGAAATTGCCTGTCGTAGCGTGGAACGAGTTTTGCGGCCGCGGGCTTTTTCTCCATATAATCGGTGAGCGCGCCCATCGCGGCGAGGAACGTTGCCCATTCTGGCAATTTTTTCCTGTACTTGCGGTACACCTGGACGCTCGTGCATTCCTTGACTGTGTGTACCAGCACCACTCCTGTTTTTTTAAGGGCCGCGGCCGTCTCCTTGCTGATGTCGTGGTGGTCAATGTAAGTCACCTTCGTGCCTTTGGCGACGATTTTTGCAAGCAGGTCGACAAACCTCTGCTCGTTCTTTTTCGACAGGCCGAGGTCGCAGATGAACAGGCCGTCGATTTTCTTTTCAGAACTTGCAAGCTTCTCCAGCTTGGGTATGAGCGCAGGGTAATCACATAGTATGACGGTCTGGGCTTCAAACGCCGTCTTGGCAAGCGCCGCGGAAGCAAGGCCGTCGACGTCTTCCTTGTGAGACATCACGACTGTTTCAGAGGACAACAGAGCATAGCCGTGGGTGGCCGGGATTAATAGTTTGAGAAAAATTGATAGAAAATTTAGATTGCTTCTGATGCAGAGGAGAAGGAGAGAAAAAGAAAAAACACGCGGCCGTCGTGCAAAGGAAAACAGAAACACGACGCTACGAAATTGACTATGGCTTCACGCACGTTCTTTGCGTGTTCCGGAGCTGCAATGGTGCGTCCATGGCAACGGTGCCGATGGCTATCCACCAACTAAAACCGGTTGCTTTGAACAATCCGGTTCAAGTGCGTTGGGCTGTTGGTGATGGCAGGCTGAACACCTCGCCGAAGCTTGGTGCTTACACCTCCATCCCATCAACGCCATCTTCTATGGCCGCCCTTCTCCTTACAGAAGGCTGTCTTTTCTCGGGAAAGGCTTCGTCCTTAGATGCTTTCAGGACTTATCCTAAGAAGCTTAGCTGCTCAGCATGCCCTGTCGGACAGCTGATAAACCAGAGGCTTCGCCGCCCTGTTCCTCTCGTACTAGGGGCGACTTCCCCTCAGACAACCACGCCCCTGTCAGGCAGAGACCGACCTGTCTCACGACGGTCTAAACCCAGCTCACGTTCCCCTTTAATGGGCGAGCAGCCCCACCCTTGGCTCCTGCTGCAGAACCAGGATGGGAAGAGCCGA
>DASZTR010000179.1:0-10012 GCA_035547955.1 Nitrososphaera sp.
ACCAAATGGCCGAGCAGATGAACAATATCCGCAAGTGGCACATCCGCAGCAGGATAGTGTCGCCGCAGGAGCGCCGGCTGTCAAATGTGCTCACCAAGATAAACGAGACGTGTGCGGCAATGTCGTTGCCAAAACTGCTCATCGAAACTGCGGCGGTGCTGTACCGCAACTACGAGAGCATGCATGAGGCAAAAGGCAAGTCTATAGCATCCATGGCGGCCGCCACGATATACCTTGCATGCAAAAAGTGCCATGTCGTGCGCTCGCTTGAAGAAATAGTGATGGCTACCGGCATCACCGAGCAAGACAGGTCTAGCGTGAAACTTGCTTCGAAATACTATCGCCTGATGGTAATGGAGATGAGCGCCTTTACAGAAGAGGCATCGACAACAATGACGACAACGCAACAGGCGACGTCTCTATCGCCGCAACATCATCAGCAGCAACAACAGATGCTGCCGGTCGCTATGGCCATAGATCACTATATCTCAAAGCTGTCAAACATGGCCAAGATAGACACCAAGGTCGAGCGCCTCGCGATAGACATTGCCCACAAGACCGACGATCATATGCTTGCAGACGGCAAGGCTCCAAACGGGCTTGCTGCGGCTTACATCTACGTATCGTCTATACTGCTTGGCATAAACATACTTCAGCGCGACGTGTCGAGCCTGTCGGGCGTGACGGAAGTGACAATACGCAATCGCTGCAAGGACATGCTGACAGGCTTCAAACTGACGGTGACGGTCAGGCCGCAGGGGAGGCCTGGTTCTGTCTGACCGATTCGTCATAATTTCACAGCCTTTGCTTGGCAGAATGGGGGCTTAATAGCCCATGTCTGTCGGTCAAAAACCCACGCCTGCTGCAGGCATAGCATATAACTTATTTCGGGATCCTTTATTAGAAAGGAGTTCCATAAAAAGGCAAATGTTGTGTCGTGCTTGCGGGAGCGAGATGGATGCGGCAGAGTTCTGCTCCGAATGCAACGAGGCAGTACTCTGGAAATGCTCATATTGCGATAGGGAAAACGATAAGTCCATACATACCTCTCATCCTGTTGAGGGAGAAGGTTATTCAAAGGCTACTGCTGTCGTGGGTGCGATACTCACGGCAGTGTCAGGCATGAGCGTTGCCCTCACTCTGTAGGATATTCAGGCTCGCTGTTCCTCTTGTGACGCAGGTAGAGCGCGACGCCAATGAGGGCTGCAAGCATGCCGATGAGTACGAAAAACGTTGTCTCGTCCTTGACGCTTCCTGCCGGCAGTATTGCCGATGCGGCTGTAGCGAGGACGACTTTGCCCAGTGCTACTGACAATGACAACAATGCAGACGAGTACACCCTCACTGGCTTTTTATTCATTTGCGTATTTGTTTGTGCTGGACTGTATCAACTAGGAGATGCCAGTTTTAACGCGGTCGAGATGACATCTGCTCCCATGAGGAGCCCAAGGCTCCCCTTTTTCCCATAGCCTTCTGTAAATCGCGCGCTAGCGTCTTGCTTGATACCGTTACCCGACACCAGCAAGGGTACAGGGTCGTCGCTGTGTGCCTTTTTTACGCACGGCGTAGAGTGGTCGCCAGATACCACAACTAATGGGTTTTTCATGCCTTCAAGCTCTCTGGCAAGGGTACCAAAAAAGCGCCTGTCTATTTCTTCTAGGTTGCGCTTTTTGCCTCTGGCGTCACCGTCGTGGCCAAACTCGTCGGGCCCCTTCAGGTGCACGTACACCGCGTCGACAGCAGCCTTCAGGCTCTCTGCAGCCACTTTTGCTTTCAGCTCGTAATCGTCAAGTGCACCTGCCTCGTACATCTTCATGCCAAGAACCTTGGAGATGCCTACTTCGACAGGCATCTCCACGATGCAGCCTATAGTCATGCCGTATTTCTCGTTGATGGGCTGGACTTTTGGGAGCCTGTTGCCAGAGTCGCGGGCAAGTATGCAGTTCATGGGGTTTCTGCCTGCTGCCTTTCTTGCAATGTTGACTGGGTGGTCGCGCAAGATCTTGATAGTCTGTTTCGTAAACTCGTTTACCAGCATCGCCGCCATCTTGGCCTCCTTGCTATTGTCGACCTGCGGCCTGGCCTCCTGGACGTAGATGTCGTCGGTGGTGGCTTTTGCGACTCCCATGCCCTCAACCTTGTCGTATGCAGGATCCGTGTTTGTTATCTTGTCTGATAGCTTCATCTTGTTGTGGCGTATTCTGATGACCACGCGGTGCGCCACAGTCGGTACGAGTGCAATCGACGCGTCTTTGTCGCTGAATTTGATGCCGTCAACAAGGAACTTGCAGACTGCCGCTGCCTCTTCCTTTGTAATGACTCTGCCAGCACGCCTGTCGGTTATCTTGTTTTTGTTGCCCTCATCAACGGTTGCAAAGTTGCCCCGCAGCGCAAGGTCACCGTCACGAAAGTCAATGTTACAGCCGATTGACTCTATCACTCCCCTACCCACGTAGCTGCCGTCGCGGAAGCTGTATCCGAGCATGTTAAAGACGGCGATGTCTGACTGCGGCGCGATGCCTTTTCCAACTGTTATCACGCGGCCCATCGCGCCATTCCTTGCGAGCGCATCAAGGTATGGCGTGTAGGCGGCTTCAAGAGGCGTGAGGCCATTTAGCGCAGGGTGCGGCAGGTCGCCGACCCCATCAAGGAGTACGTAGACAATTTTAGCGCCGTCTTTTCTCATATGTGATGTCAAGCAGCAGGACGCGTCAGTTTATTATTATTATTTTTTTCCTTTTCTTCTCTCTTTACTGTGCCTTGCAGGCTTGTTGTCGTTCTCCTTCATTTTGTAGTAGGCAAAATACTTGCGAAGGTCTTTAGTATATGGCTCGATTGTCGCAAATATCTCATCCTGTTCCTGCTTCGTCAGCTGGCGTCTGTACCTTTCTAGAATGATGCCCTCTGCAAGGCCAGTGTAGTACCCCGTCCTCTGGCCGTACAAAAAGTCGTACGCGCTGTTGCACTTCCACACCTTTTCCAGTTTCGGCACCCTGCTCCTAGGGACCTTGGGGGCCTCCAGGTCGCTTTCTATGACCTCCCTCATCCTACTCGTGACATCAGCATCAAATGACATTTTCTTCCTTCTTTTTCCTGGCGCGTGTGGAGGAAAAATATCTTTTGCTGCTCTTCTTATTAGAGAGATATGCGTACAGCAGCATCGTTGGGACTGCTGTGCAGGTTCTGCGGCAAGGTAGTCGTGGACAATGCGGGCAACAAGACGGAGGATTTCGGGATAGTCCAGCGCGGCACGTACATTTGCTTGCGCTGCGCAAAGGCACTTGAATTTGCACTTGGCGACTAGCAGAGCGCATTGTGTGTGTATGTACGCTGCCGCGGAAGAATGTTCGCGCCGTCTGCCTACTCTTAAGCAGGACAAACGAAAAAAATTCGGACAATGCTGACTTGGCTATGCTCTTTATGGTATGCTTGTCATGACCAAACGGCAATTGCGCAGTACGACCTGCCTTGAAAAAGGAACATGGTGCAAGCAAAAAGGACAACAACTACCACATCCACACACAACGAGATCGTTTGGAGTGGAATAGTAAGGAGAAGAGTATGTTTATTTTACCTTGTACTTGCAAATAAAGCTGGAAAAACTAGGTGAAATCACCTACCACTACCATTGTAGTGAGTGCACTGGAAACGGCGCGTACATGCATACGTGCATTTATCTACCTACTATGGCGCCAGATCACATTGGCAAAATCACGTTCTCCATCCTTGCAGCATCGGGTATTCTTAAATTGACTGCATGTATTGCACGTATTTTGTCTGGGCAGCTTCTCATCTACAAAATCCGATATTTAACGGCGCATCTCGGAGCAGAACAACCTTTAATTAAAAGTGCGGGGAGCATTTTCCGGGAATGAGGGAGCTGCGCAAAGACTATGTTCTGGACAGGTTCGTCCTTGTCCCTGACTCTTCTGCAGCAACAGGGCGGGACGACGACCGTGATGATGACAATTGCCTAGGCGGCAGCAAGTGCCCCTACTGCCCAGGCAACGAGTCGATGACTTCACCCGCACTCCTTGCGCTCGTCGTAAAAGACGGCATGCTCCAGCGCCTGTCAGACAACGAGGACAACGTAGTCGACGACTGGTCGGTGAGGGTGTTTGAAAGCAAGAACCCAGTCGTCACTACGGCGGCTGCCGCAAGCTACAGCGACAAACCGCTGTACAGCGAGCCGGCCTATGGCTATCACCAGGTCGTGGTAGCAACGCCAGACCATAAGCAGAGCCTGCCCCGGATGTCTGTCGAGCAGTGGGGCAACGTCCTAGTGGTGATCCAAGACCGCGTCAGGTGGCTGTATACGCAAAAGAGCGTGACGTACGTCTCGATATATGTCAACAGCGGGGCCGGCGCAGGCTCCCAGGTGCCTCATCCGCACATGAACATCGTCACCTTCTCTTCCATCCCTCCTGCGATAGAGCTCGAGGCGGAAGGTTCACACAGGTTCATGAACGAAAACGGCAGCTGCCCTGCATGCAACGTGATATCTGTAGAGTCCAGTGGGCCACGCCAGATACTTGCCACAGACAGTTTCCTCGCCTTCTGCCCCTGGGCGCCGACGTACCCATACGAGTTCTGGATATACCCAAAGAGGCACGTCACGTCGTTTTCCAAAATAACGCAGAAGGAGATAAACGACCTTGCACTTATGATGCGCGCGACACTAGGCGGCATGTCAAAGGCGCTGAAAGACGCGCCCTTTAACTTGGTCTTCCACCTGTCCCCGGAGAAAAAGAATAGCCGGCAGATCCACTGGCACATCGAGGTGTACCCTCAGCTGGCGTCATGGTCGGGCTTGGAGCGGGGCTTTGGAGTCTACGTGAACAATGTCAAGCCGGAAAAGGCTGCCGAGGTGCTCGGCTCTGCGTGCAGAAAAGAGCTTGCCGGCCTAGTCGGTATCACGTGACAATAATATAGAAATAGGTTGGAAAAACCAATCATTTAATTACCAACCGCTGAAAATACACCGCCGTATATGAAGCTGGAGACATGGATTTCCGTAGGATCCATCGGGCTGTCGGCGATGTTCGTGGCGATTATCCTTTCGTTTTACAACTTTTTGATCACCCAGGGCTCAAACCCGAGCAACATCATAGACCCTGCGTCCCTGCTCGTACAGGAAGTGTCAATATCCGGCGCGCCGGCAGTCATACTCGCCGGGATCACATTTGTCATGTCCAGGACAACAGGCAACAAACCTGCCGGCCTGCTTTTGATAGCGTCCGGTGCACTGATGATCGCAGGCATGGCCGTAGGGCTTGGGATGATTCCGCAGATCCACGAGCAGTACTTGGCAGGCGGAGCGATAGCGTCAGTGCCGTACGTGTTCATGGCCGCCGGCGCAGGCGTCGTTGCGGTAGGTGGCTATCTGACGGTCGTGTCAAAGAAGAGCCGATACGCCGGCAACCTGGATGATCTCCGTTGACAAATAAAGAACGAAGCAGCAAAAAGGGTGCTTCTGAACTTGACGTGTCGCGAGACCTACTCCCGATAAAAATCTCTTCCGGCCTATCGTCGGTGTTTGAGCAAGCCAGGCAGCGGAGGAGCCCGGTACTTGCCGTCGTGACCGGAACCAAGCCGGACTTCTACAAACAGGCCCCACTGATGGTAGAAGCTGCCAGGGAAAACGTACCCTCCTTTGTGATAAACACAGGCCAGCACTTTGACGACGTGCTTGGCTTTGGGATGCACGAGTTCCGCCTGAATGACTTTGTGGGATGTAACTTGCAGATACGTGGCGACCTCATGGAAAAGGCAAGCGAATTGATACTAAAATTTGGCTACTTTGGGAGATATTGCCGCAAAAATTTTCACCACAATGAGTCGATGCTCCCGATAGTGCACGGTGACACACTCGTAGCAGGCATCGCCCCGCTTGCGTGGGTCTTTGGGATGGGCCAGAAGGTGGGACAGAACGAGGCCGGACTGCGTTCTATGGGACCGGAGATGATGAAGCACCTGTCGCCGGCAAAAGAGCCGACGAAAAAGGCCGTCCACGATTTGGTGCACAGCCAGTTTGAGGGCAGGTGGTTCCTTGCAAGGGAGGAGCCGTTTCCTGAGCAGATTGATACGTGGATATGCTCTGCCGGCGCGCAGTTCTTTTTCGCCCCGACTCAGCTCAACAAGGACCACCTTGTCCGGGAAGGGTATCCTGAAGAGTTTGTGCATGTGGTGGGAAACTCTGTAGTCGACGCAATACACCAAAAGCGCAAGGAGCGGCCGAACCAGAGCATATTTGATGCATATCCTCAGCTAGAGAAGGACGAGTGGATAAGGATGGACATACACAGGCGAGAGAACCTTACAGAACGGCGTTTCACTTCGATAGTAGGCGGACTAGCAGATATTGTCGAGCACACTGATAGCAAAGTAGTCCTCGTGATGCTAAACGCCACTGCATCTGCGCTAAAGCAGTACGGCCTTGAAAAGAAATTACAGGATCTTGCAGCGAAACACAAGGACAGGTTCCTCATGACCCCCTTGTGGAAAGAGTACGCTCACGTAATCGAGTTCCTTGACAGCGGCCACTGCTGGGCCGAGATGACCGACTCTGGCTCGATGCAGGAAGAACTGCTTTATTTCCCAAACGTGATGTCGCTTACGGTCAGGCTGAACACAGACCGGCCTGAGACCGTGTTTGACGCAAAGAGCAACGTCCTTGTGCCGCCGCTGAACCGTACATGGGTATCAATGATGGCAAAGGAAGCTCGTGAGAAGGGCGAAGGACTTGGGATGCAGCTACGCAGGAAAAAGGAGCAGATCTACGGCAAGCCCGGCCAAGTGTCAAAGAAAATAATCAAGATAATCAAAAAAGAGTTTGAAAACGGCGACGCCAACTTTTACCCATGGCTGCACCAGCGCCTTGGGCTATGGAAGGAAAAGCAGAGCATCAACTATATGTAACTAAACCGCGAATTTGGCTCTGCGCACTCCTGCCTTCTTCCTCTCTTGCGCTGTTGCAAGAAAGACGTCTTTTATCATTTGCTCATATGCCTTACTCATCTGCTGGCCGCGCCTTGGCATCATCTTCCTCTGCGTCTCTATCGCAGACGCAAGCTGGAGCTCGGCATTTTTTGCGCCAATGCCCTTGCCAAATATCGTAAACGAAGGCACGTCGCCCGCGACAAGGCCGTGCAAGTGCGATGAGACTCCAATCCTGCGACCGCTGTACACCAGGGTGCCGATAGATGTCTTACTCATGTCAGCAAAGAATGAGCCCAGCTTATCAAGGCCGGTATCACGACCCTCAATTCGTATGTTTCCGTACGTCATCTTCAGGTCGGACGTGGTGGTCATGGCGCCGAGGTTGGCCCACTCGCCGACGTATGAGTGGCCGAGAAATCCGTCGTGGGCCTTGTTTGTGTAATCCGAGACTATTGAGTGCTCTATCTCGCCGGCAACGCGGCAGTTCTTTCCAACGTAGCTTTTTTCTATTATTGAAAACTGTTTTACCTGCGTCTTCGAGCCGACGTATGCCGGGCCTATTATTCTGCTCTGAGAAATGTACGCGCCCGGGCCGATGTAAATGCCGCCGTCCCTTGCGTCCAGTACCGTGCCTCGTTCTATCGTGGCGCCCTCTGCCACCACCGCGTTCTGTCCAAGGATCTTTGTATCCTGTATCTCACTTGCCTGGTGCTGCTCTGCCGCCATCGTCTGCGTCGCAAGCGCGTTTTCAAGCACCCTTATAATGTCCCACGGTTCTGACAGTATCCCTTCTTCTGCGCCCTCCGTATCGGCGGATTTTTCTACTGTAAGCGCCTTTATGCTGGTGGGCTTGCCTGCCTCGACGCATCCCTGCAGGTATTCTGCGGATTTTTTTGGCAGCCGCGCCACCAAAAGGCGGCTCCCAGAGGCTATCGCAAAAGTGTGGCTCACCCTTGACAGGTGTGCAAGGTCGAGTGTCGCCGGGTGCAAAAGGCCGTTTACGAATATGGTGTCAGAATCAAGAGCATTTTGGTCGTTGACCTTGCAGCCGTCGTGCCTCTCTCTGGTAACTTGCTCAAGGTGCTTTCGCACCAGCAGTGCATGGGGCGCATTGCCGGCGTACGAACACTCTTCAAAAAAGGACCTTGCACCCACCTTGACGTCAAAGGTCGCCTTTGTCAGCGTGAGCGGCGCAAAGTTGCGCCAGTGGTGATCCTCAAAGAGCGCGATTGAAGGCATGTCCTATATCTTGCCGAGTCTGCTTGCAAACTGCTTATATGCATCGAGGTATGATTTCTTGTCTCCGATGTCGATAAAGCCAGAGCCTTCCACCTCAAACGCCCTGACCTTTTTTTTCTGTGCAAGTACGTTTCTCACGGCGTCGTCCATGCCAAACGAGCCTGCCTTGGGTATAGATTTTAGAAAGCCCGGGTCCATGACGTAGCAGCCTATGTTGATGAGGCCGCTTATCTCGGGCTTTTCACGCCAGCCTGTAATCTCGTTTCCGTCGCCGACATCTATAAAGCCGTACTTTAGCTTTGTCGAATAGTGCATGAGTGCCATCGAAACAAAAGCCTCGCTCTCCCTGTGCATTTTCAACATCTTGCGCAGGTTAAACTCGTATACAGAGTCGCCATAGACGCAGACAAAAGTGTCGCCTGCTAGCATCTTTTCCGCGGTCTTCAGCTGCCCCGCTGTTGCAAGGGGGCGCTCCGCGCGCGCATAGTCTATATTTACGTTGAACCTGCTCCCGTCCTCAAAATAGTCCTCAATCGTCCTGTGTAGGTAGCTGACGCAAATTACGATCTCTTTGATGCCGCCGGCGTTTCTCAGCCACTCTATTGTGTATTCAAGGAGCGGCTTGTTGCCGAGCGGGAGCATGGGCTTTGGTATAAAGAACGTGTACGGTTGGAGCCTCGTGCCGAGGCCGCCTGCAAGTATGACTGCTTTCATCGCCGGCGTTTCTGTTGCGTCCCGTACTATATAAGGTAAGGCCGCGTTTTCTACGCAATAAGCATTAGCAAGCCTTCAATATCAGCTCAATCTTGTGGACTACCTCTGCTGGGTCTTTGCCAAAGACGGTTATCATAGGCTCTTTACCCACGTCGCCCTCGTGGTATATCACTTCTGCTCCCGGGTTCTTGTCGAGCGCGGCCATTGTGCCCCACGATATCGTCGAGCCTTCTCTTTTTTTGACGTCTGCAGGTTCCAACCTCCTGTCGTAGCTTGAAATTTTATCTTTTTTGAATATCGACCTGCATGCGGAGAGTGTCTCTTTGCTAAACCTGACGTTGATGACTGCCCTTGTCGCCGGCCTGAAGCTCATATATGCCAGGACCGCTGACGCCATGTGTCTTGATGCCCCAAACTCTACCCTTGACACCTGCACTACAGCGTTCCCTGCCCTTACTATTCTGCCCCGGACGGCCGCAACCTCGGAATGGTCTGCAGCGTCCGGCAACGCATACGCGATGTTTGTCTGCGTTTCGGGTATCAGCCTGTAAAAGCCTTCCATTGAAACTAGCCTGTCTACCGCAACCTGAAGCTCGACAAGGGTCCTGTGGCGCATTGCGTCCTTGTATATCGAAGAGAGCGGGTTTGTGACCGGCAGGCCCTCTCCTACCATGATTGCGTTTTTGATGGCGTCGTGCACGTATCCATTTGCCATTCTACACGATTCTTCAAGTGCAAACCCGCGCGCAAGATAAGCGGTGACTGCCGCAGAAAAGTTGCAACCTGAGCCGTGGCTTTCCTCTATGTCTACGCGCGGGTTCATTATTTCCAATACCTCGTCGCTGCCGAGTACAAGAAGATCTGTCACTGTTTTCTTGCCAAAGTGGCCGCCTTTGACTATCACGTTTTTAGGACCGAGTGCTTGCAGCTTTTTTGCAGCCTTGATACCTTCGTCCTTGCTCCTTATCTTTGTGCCTGCAAGTTTTTCTGCCTCCATCCTGTTTGGGGTGACAAGGGTAGCAAGCGGGAGTAGCCTTGAGACAAATGATTCCTGCGCGTCGTCCCTGAGCAGTTTTGCGCCTGTCCCTGCGGCAAGTATCGGATCAAGCACGATGGGAAC